>ONXK01000092.1 GCA_900321785.1 uncultured Lachnospiraceae bacterium
ACAAACGGCGGGATCAGGTATATCACATAGCAAGGATATCCTGGTCCTGCTTTTTTGTGATAAGTAAAGGGCGTTTAATTGAAGATCACGGGACCTGGTCCTGTTTTTTTCTCCCGTGAACAGGGCAGAAGTGATATACTGAGAAGGTAAATGCTCATGACTTTGTTTGATTGAAATGATGTTGAGGTACAAAGGTATGCGGCGGGTTCCCCTGCCCGGCTTTTGCCTTCACATCATGTAATGAGGATGACTGTATTGAAAAGGCACAAAGATAATCTTCAAATATTCCGCGCTCCTGTCTGCGGCAGACACGGCCGCAGACGCATCCCGCGCATCCCCTGTTTGACGGGACTTGCAGTTTTACTGATGCTGGCACTGCTGACAGGCTGTGGAAAGGGCCCTGCGCCCGGCCAGGTTTATGGACCTTCGGACAGTGAAGAGAACCTCTATCTGGACGGACAGAGTGAAGAAAATACAAAGACAGAGGATGAGGAGAAAAACCTTCTCAGCGTGGAGATCGACGAGACAGGGTATACGGTCACACAGATCGATGAGTCCAATGTGTATCCACCCAAAAAGACGGATGATTACGGGAACGCGCTTCCCGCCTATCTGGTGGATTACGCAGTGAAGATCTCCAACGAAGACAGTGACACGGCACTCATCTGGCCGGTCGTGACAGTCTCCGCCTATGGCTCCGACGGGAGGATGATCTCTTCGGCTAAGAAGAGGATCAACACATATGTGCTGCCGGGCGACGAGATCTTCTTTGGAGCTGATATGACGGTGCGCGGGGAGGAGCCGCAGAGGATCGAATTTACGGCGCAGTCAACAGATCCGGAGGATTTCTACCCTACAGAGGAGGAACTGAAAATGCCTTCTTCCGACAAATATAAGGCCGGGGAAGTCAGTGCAGATGTCCTTGAGGAGTACGAAAAAGACGCGCCGGCAGCCGGCAGAAAGAATTCCCAGGGGCTGTCAGAAGGCTATTATTATTTCAGGGAGCTCCCGATGCTGTCGGGAACCGTCAGCTGCGCAAGCGATACCGATGAGGAGGCTTTTGTGACGATTGTCTATCGGAGCGAAGACGGAGAGATTCTGGGAGGAGAGACCGGCCGGGTGATGATCCCCGCGGGGAAAGAGGCATCTTATGTCCTGACGGCGGCGGGACCGGTTCCGAAAGATACAAAGACCTTTGAAGTCAACGCTTTTTCGATTGCAGAGTATTAAGGGACTGCAAATTGAAGGAGTGCTTCCGGAAATATATGGAATTCTTACAGAAACGTATGGAAAGTTTCCGGAAACATATAGAATTCTTTCAGAAACATATGGAATTCTTACAGAAACGTATGGAATACTGAAAGAAGCATATGGAACACTTACAGAAATATATGGGATAACAGATACGGAGGATAACTCTTTATGGCTGAGGAACTGAAAGAGAGAAAGGAACTGGATCCGGCCTTTCAATGGGATCTGACATCGCTGTATGAGGATGACCAGGCTTGGGAGGCGGCATTTGCCCGGCTTTCGGAGAAAGTGGATGCGGTTGCTGCATTTGACGGAAAGATCGGACAAGAGGATCCGGCAGCTTCGGCAGAACAGATCGGTGCCCTGTTGAAGGCAGAGACAGAGCTGGACCTTCTCCTCAGTGATCTCTTCTGCTATGCGAACCTGCGCAGGAGCGAAGATACCCGCGCGCAGCAGGCACAGAAGATGTATGCCCGTATTTACGCAAAGTATGTGGAGGCGGTGACACGCACCGCATTTGTACAGCCCCAGATCCTGTCTCTTTCGGAGGAGACCCTGCGGGCTGCCATGGACACAGAGGTCCTGGCACCCTATCGCTTTGCCATGGAAAAACTGCTCCGGCAGAAGCCCCATACATTATCGGAAAAGGAAGAGGCGCTGCTGGCGCGTTTCGGAGAGGTTTTTGCGGCGCCCGGACAGATTGCGGACAACCTCCAGGACGCGGATCTGGTTTTCGATCCTGTCAGGGACAGTGACGGACAGGAGCACGAGCTTACCGGCTCCAACTATATCCTTCTCCAGACAAGCCCGGACAGGACACTGCGCAAGAACGCTTTCCTCAGTTTTTATAAGGGATACCGCCAGCATATCAATACTTTTGCCGCCACCTATGCCGGTGCTGTCAAGGCGGCAGCGGCCGAAGCAGGAGTGCGCGGATATGCTTCCTCCCGTGCCATGTCCATGGCGGGAGAAAATATTCCTGTGGAGGTCTATGATACTCTCATCGAGACGGTGAGAGCTCACCTGCCGGCCATGTACAGCTATGCGGAACTGCGGAAAAAGCTTCTGGACCTGGATGAACTCCACTATTATGATCTTTACACACCGCTGACAGGAAGCAGCGGCAGGCACTACAGCTATGAACAGGCACAGCAGATGGTCCTTGACGCTGTCGCCCCTCTGGGAGAATCCTATGGAAAGATCGTCCGCGAAGGCTTTTCCTCCAGGTGGATCGATGTCTATCCAAACCGCGGTAAGAGCGGCGGCGCGTTCAGTTCCGGTACCTATCATTCGAATCCCTATATCATGACCAACTTTACGGGCACACTGGACAGTGTATCTACCATAGCCCATGAAATGGGGCATTCCATGCACACCTGGTATTCCGGTCATAACCAGCCCCCGCACTACTCGGAGTACACGCTCTTTGTGGCGGAGGTTGCGTCCACGGTGAACGAGAACCTGCTGGTGGAACACCTTCTGAAGACAGAAGAGGATCCCCGCGAGCGCCTTGCTCTTCTCAACCAGTATCTGGAAAACTTCAAGGGCACTGTTTTCCGTCAGGTGATGTTTGCTGAATTCGAAAAAAACGCCCATGAGATGGCAGAGCGGGGAGACGCCCTGGATCCCGGCAGCCTGAACGCCCTCTATGCGGGACTGGTCCGCGATTACTTCGGCCCGGTTCTGACCATGGATGAGGAAGTACAGTACGAATGGGCGAGGATCCCTCATTTTTACAGACCTTTCTATGTCTATAAATATGCGACAGGCTACACATCCGCCGTTGCCCTCTCCGAGGCAGTGCGGACGAAAGGACCGGAAGCGGTGTCCCGCTATCTGGAATTCCTTTCCATGGGCGGCAGCGCGGATCCCCTCGATGAACTCAGGCACGCAGGCGTCGACCTCGCCAGCCCGGCTCCGGTGCATGCCGCGCTGCAAAAATTCGAAAGTGTTCTTGCGGAAGCAGAAAAACTGGCAGCAGGTCTGTAAAGCAGCTTATATAAAGATACTATCCAAATAGAAGATTTTCACTCCGGATGTTTTTGCCGCGGGGCAGCAGCAAACATCTGTGATCGCACCGGAGAAATCGCCTCCGCGAATTTCTCCTCGCGCTGCCGCTTTGGCGGGCGGCATGGTCGGAAAGAATGAGAAAACCACGCTGAGAACAGTGTCAAAGCAACAAAAGGGAGGTGCAGAATGGATCAACGAAGGCCGCGCAGCAGGCAGAAAAACGTGACCGGACAGGGAACCGGTCTGGGGCGCAGAGGATCGGGACTGGGCGGAGGCCCTGTCGGACCCGGAAACGGATTCGGCGGCAAAAACAGCGGCGGAGGAAGAATCACCCGCAGCGCGGGCCTGAGCCTGCCGGTGATCATTATCATTGCCCTTGTCTATCTGTTCGGAGGAGGAAATCTCTTTGGAGGCTCCGCGGACAGCAGTGTCAGCTATGATTACGGCACCGCCAATGATTCTTCCGGCGGAAGCTTTGGCGGCTACCCCGGCGCGGGGACATCATCAGATACATCCTCCGGGTCGCAGGAAAGTACCTGGTCGAACAGCAGCGCGGTCGGAAACCTGAACAGTGAAGTGGTTTCCGGGTCCCGTGAAAAGCGCACGAAGATCATTGGAAACGGCAAAGATGTCGTGACGATCATGGTCTACCTGTGCGGCACCGACCTTGAGTCCCGCAGCAAAATGGCGACTTCCGACCTGCAGGAAATGGCTTCCGCCAAAATTGCCGACAACGTGAATCTGATCGTCTACACCGGCGGATGCAGCCGCTGGAACAACAATATCGTCAGCAGCAGCAAAAACCAGATCTATCAGGTCAAGGAGGGCGGCCTTTTGCAGCTGGTGGACAATGCAGGCAGAGGCTCTATGACGGACCCTGCCACCCTTTCCTCCTTCATCCAGTTTTGCAAGAAGAATTTCCCCGCCAACCGCAACGAGCTGATCCTCTGGGACCACGGCTCAGGCTCGGTCAGCGGCTATGGCTATGATGAAAAAAATAAATCCAGCGGTTCCATGAGCCTCTCCGGTATCAGCCAGGCTCTCCGGGACGGCGGTGTCGAGTTTGATTTTGTCGGTTTTGACGCCTGCCTGATGGCAACCACAGAGACCGGACTCATGCTGGATAAGTATGCAGACTATATGGTGGCCTCCGAGGAGACCGAGCCCGGCATCGGCTGGTATTACACCGACTGGCTGACAGCGCTGAGCAAAAACACCTCCATGCCCACCACACAGATCGGGCAGAACATAGTAGACGGCTTTGTCAATACCTGCGCAAGGCGCACACCCGGACAGGGCACGACCCTGTCGGTCACCGATCTGGCAGAGCTCTCCAACACTGTACCGGAGAAGCTGAACGCCTTTGCGAGGACCATTACAAAATCTATCCAGGACAAGGATTACAGGACTGTTTCCGCAGCCAGAAAAGGAACGCGGGAGTTTGCAAGATCCGCCAAGATCGATCAGGTCGATCTTGCCCATTTGGCTTACAATATCGGAAATAAAGAAGGCAAAGAACTGGCCGAGGCCCTTCGGAGTGCCGTCAAATATAACCGAACTTCCTCCGGAATGACCAATGCCTACGGCCTGTCGATCTATTTCCCTTACCAGAGCACCAGATATGTGGACAAGGCAGCACAGTCCTACAGTGAGATCGGCATGGATGAGGATTATTCCGAGGCCATCCGCGCCTTTGCAGGTATGCAGGTCAGTGGCCAGGCGGCTTCCGGCGGCAGTACGACCGGTTCTCCCATTCCTTCCCTGTTCGGAACGCTTCTGGACAGCGCCTACGACGACGGCTCTTCCGGATCCTACTCGGGGAGCTCCCCTTACGGCTCCGGTATGAGCGATGAGATGATCAGCCAGCTGCTGGGAAGCTTCCTCGGCGGCGACTACAGCTCGATCAGCGGACTCTCTTCTTACAATACAGGATTCCTTTCGGACCGCCTGATCAGCGATGAAGAGACGGTGCAGTATATCTCCGAAAACCACATCGATACTTCAGCCCTCTACTGGACCCGGAACGCGGATGGCAAATATGTCATGAGTCTCTCCGAACAGCAGTGGGGACTTGTCCAGTCCCTGGACCTCAACCTGTTCTATGATGACGGGGAGGGCTACATCAATCTTGGACTTGACAACATCTTCAGCTTTGACGAGGACGGAAATCTGGTGGCGGATGACGGTGATACCTGGCTTGCCCTGAACGGCCATATCGTGCCCTACTACCACCTCGATACAACAGAAGACGGAGACAGCTGGACCATCACCGGCCGCGTTCCCGCCATTCTCAACGACGAGCGCGTAGATCTCATCATTGTATTTGACAACAACAACCCCAATGGCTATGTCGCCGGTGCATCGACAGTTTACGAGGACGAGGAGATCGAGGTCATCGCCAAGAACCTTACAGAGATCAAGGACGGAGATACCATCGACTTTATCTGTGATCACTATACATATGACGGAGAGTTCGAGGACAAATACCACATGATCGATCCCATCACGGTCAAGGGAGGGCTGACAGTCAGCGACACGATCCTTCCCAAGGGCAAAGTCCGTCTCACCTACCGTCTCACCGATATTTACAATCAGCCATACTGGACAGAGGCGATTGAACACTGATTTGGAAGGTTGCAGACAGATGATCAGAAAGGCAGATCAGATATTTGAAAAAGCCGGCCTCGGCGGCAAAGGACAGTCCCGCCGCCGGAGGGTATCGAAGCATTTGTCTCCGGCAAAAAAGGCCCCGGAGAAAGCCGGGCATGTGACTGGGGGATCCGAAATCTGGATCCCCTTTGCTTCCTATTGCACGACCGGACAGTTTATGAAGCTTGAAGACGGCTTTACACGACACTGCAGTCCGACAGCCATGGTCAACATTGTCCGTTCCATGCAGAGCCGCGCAGCAAACGGCAGGAAGCTGAAAACAAAGAGCGAGGATATGTTCCTGCAGTTTGCAAAGATCGGCAGGCGCATGCATGCCTACTGGAACAAAGACCTGCTTGGCCGGTTCGGCGGCACTTCCAATTTTATGACGGCCTTTTACCTGCGCAGGTGTCTTCGCGCTGTCGGCATGGAAAAGGATGTTTCTGTTCATTTTCATCCATGGATCACGGAAAGCGGGGTGGAAAGAGCACTGGAACAGGGTGCAATCGTGCTGCTGGAGGTTTACCTGCATCCCAGGTATAAAAACCACCATATGCTCTGCTATGCCTGCAGGGAAGGAGAAGACGGACAAAGGGAGTATCTTCTGGCCGACGGATGGACCCCCGGTCCCCTGTGGGTTGACAGAAAGGGTCTGGGGGTTGGCCATTTCCTGGCGGTCCTTCCACGCCGATGATTTCCGGTGATTGTTTTTTACTGGATTTCCGGTGATCGTTTTTTGCGGGATTTGGTAATATACATTCGTTGCGGAAAACAGCAGCAGACAATACGCTGGCATAGCACAGTCGGTAGTGCGTCGCATTGGTAGTGCGGAGGTCACGAGTTCGATTCTCGTTGCCAGCTCTGAAAAGTCCCTGAGAACCTTGTCGATGAGGTTTTGAGGGACTTTTTCTTTGTACAAATATTGTAAGTGTGAGCCAAAAACAAATGAGGGCACATTGCATGCCTGCATGCAAATGGGCAGTAAGAACTGCGGCATGTTCCGGAGGAGGGGAGAGAAATGCTTTATACAAAGCTGACACAGAGAGCGATGCAGATCTGTTTCGAGGCGCACAGGGACCAGGTCGACAAAGGCGGGATGCCCTATGTCTTTCATCCCTTTCATCTGGCGGAGCAGATGGAGACGGAAGAGGAGACGTGTACTGCCCTGCTCCATGATGTCATGGAGGATACGGCCTGGACTTATGAGCAGCTTGCTGCAGAGGGATTTCCGTCCTCCGTCATGGAGGCGCTTGCACTCCTGACGCATGATGACAATACGCCCTATCTGGACTACGTAGAGAGGCTCTCGGGCAACCGGATCGCGGCGCGTGTGAAACTGGCGGACCTGCGGCACAACAGCACAGCGGGGCGCCTGCCTGTCATAGGAGAGAAGGAGCGGAAGAGGATGCGCAAATATCTGCGCGCGCAGGCGATCCTGACCCGCGGGGCGGCCGACCTGGAAGAGATGACGCTCTGTCTGCAGACCTTGCTTTCGACAGCCGGATCAACATGCCGTCTTACTGTCATCCTGGAGCCGGACGGACGGGTCCGCAGATATGGGCTGAGTTTTCCGGCCGACAGGCAGGAGCAGGAATACCGGGAGCTCTATCCCCTTCTGGAGGATCTGGAAGGACAGGGCGGTTCTGCTGCACAGGCCGCAGCATGGTTCAGTAGATTTTCCTGATCTCTTCCCGAATCTTATACTGATTGCGGAATTCCTCCAGATCCTGAGGAGAGCGGATCAGCATGACCTCGGAAAAGGCACCGGTCTTTTTATCCCTGAAGCCCGCGACCTGCTCGCCGTTGCAGATGCTGCAGCGAAGCACGGGTTCCTGGAAAGAGGGATCGTAGGACAGGGAACCATTCCCTGAACTTTCCGCCTTTTTATCCTTTTTATCCTTTTTGAAAAATAGCATGGGAGAAACTCCTTTCTGTCCGGAGAAACACAGGACTCCTGCTGCATTCACACAGATGCGGCAGGAGTCTTATGATGTCGTGGCTTATTTACTTGCGATCGGCTTTTTATTCTTCATCGCGCAAGACTCACAGACGAATCTTGAATGATTGATATGTCATGCGAGTCCTGATCCTTTGATATTGAGATTATTTTTTGATGGCCGGATCTATTTATTTGAGGAAACCGTTGATGATCTGCTCTTCGGCTTCTGCCTCGGTCAGGCCAAGGGTCATGAGTTTGATGATCTGCTCGCCTGCGATCTTGCCGATGGCTGCCTCATGTACGAGGGCAGCTTCCGTGCTGTTGGCCTCAAGGGACGGAACAGCCAGGATGCGGCCTTCGTCCATGATGATGGAATCACACTCGGTGTGGCCGTGGCAGGCTGCGTTTCCGAGGATGCACATATCCAGCTTCTGGTAGGAGTGATCACGGGCAACCGAGCGGGAGACCACGTCCGCGCTGGAGCCGTCGCCGTCCAGGACGACCTTGTAGATACTGTGGGCATCCTGGGTGCCGTGTGTCATCAGACGCTCCTGCACGACCAGACGCGCGCCGGCCTTGAGTTCGGCCTTTGTATCACGTTTGGTGGAATCAACGCCCTTGATCTGCACCATTTCCATCTCCATGGTGCTGTCTTCCTCCATATAGACCTCGGTACCGGGATTGAGCAGGCGCTTGCCGGTGCCGTCGCCGGAGCCGTAGTGCTTCTCGACATATTTGACCTTGGCGCCCTTGCCGACATAGAAACGATGGATGCCGTCGTGCTCGGAATCCTGGGTGCCGCAGTTGTCAATGCCGCATCCCGCGACGATCACAACATCGCTGTTCTCACCGATGTAGAAATCATTGTAGACCACTTCCTTGAGGCCGCTCTGGCTCATGACAACAGGGATGTGGACACTCTCGTTTTTTGTGTTCGGCTTGATCTTGATATCGATTCCGGATCCGTTCTCCTTGGAAATGATATCGATATTGGCTGTGGTGTTGCGCATTGCGGACTCGCCGTTGGCACGGATATTGTATGCGCCTTCGGGCACAGAGTGCAGGTCGGCGATCTCCTGAAGGAGTCTTTTCTGTATTTCGTCAATTTCTTTAATCTTCAGCATGCTGCTATCTCCAATCTCATCTATACAGGAACCGCGAAAGCGTCCCCCGGATCTTTGCCAGGGCGGAAGCTGCAGGGCAATAACCGGATCGGTTTACTGCATTTCCTTACACTGACATTTTTTACACAACTGTAAAAGCTAAGATTACTTGCTTGTAAGGACCTTGCAGGCCTCGACAGCGGAAGGGGTTCCGATCAGTGTGGGCAGGATATCTTCCCTGGGACCTGTCGCCGCGATCCTGCCGGCCCGCAGAACAACGATCTCATCCGCAATCTCGAGGATACGTTCCTGGTGGGAGATGATCATGATGGAACTGTCGTTGATCTGGGAGCGCATCTTCTCGAAGACCTGGATCAGGTTCTGGAAGCTCCACAGATCGATGCCTGCCTCGGGCTCGTCAAAGACAGAGAGTCTGGTGCTGCGTGCAAGGACAGTGGCGATCTCAATGCGCTTAAGTTCGCCGCCGGACAGGCTGGCGTTTACTTCACGGTTGATGTAATCCTTGGCGCACAGACCGACTTCTGCCAGATACTTACAGGCATCGGCGGGAGACATTCTCTTTCCGGCTGCCAGACGGATCAGGTCAAGGACCTGGATGCCCTTGAAACGGACGGGCTGCTGAAAAGCGAAGCTGATGCCCGCCTTTGCGCGCTCGGTGACATTCATGTCCGTGATATCCACGCCGTCAAAAAAGATCCGGCCGGACGTGGGTTTTTCAATGCCGGCGATGATCTTGGCAAGCGTGGACTTGCCGCCGCCGTTGGGACCGGTGATGACCACAAATTTATTGTCCTCTACCTTGAGGTTGATATCATTGAGAATTTCTTTATCGACAGAGCCGGTGCCGTTGTCCTCGGTGACGCCGAAAGAAATATTCTGAAGTTCAAGCATGTTTTCTCTCCTGTAAATGATAGTAGTGATAAAAACGGTTTATACCTGTGCGGACTGCTGCCCGGAGGCCTCTGATGCCTGCTCCGGACGAATGCAGGATTCCAGAAAACAGTCCTTTCTGTTCCCGCTGCACAGTTTCCAGCTGCCGCCCTCGATGACGAGCTCCCGTCCGTTGACAATGGCAGCGGCAACTTTCCTGCGGGCGGATTCACAGATCTCAGTGGCAGTTGTCCTGGAAATATTCATCTGTGTAGCACACTGGCTGTGTGTCAGTCCCTCGAGGTCTACAAGGCGCAGGACCTCGTACTCATCTACCGTGAGGAGAACCGGTTCGCCGGGTTTTTCTCCGTCGGGCAGGGAGGAGGAACAGGGCACGAAACGCTCTATAGACGGCTTTTCACAGACACGCCTGCTTCTCTGCGGTCTTGCCATAATTGCACCTCCATTACTGTGCTTGTTTTCGACATAAGTCGATTATAGAAGACCTGAATGAGGTTTGTCCATACTAATTTGACTGCAAATTGTACCTGTAACTATACACGTTTTGTACACGTTTTGTATGAGCCCATCAGGCCTCGAACATGCTCATGAAAAAGAAGCTGCTGACGCATTTTGCGACAGCAGCAATAAAGCAGACCGGCAAAAGACAGGCCGTCAAAAAAGAAAGCCGGCAAAAAAGGCAGACTGTCAAAAAGGCAGGCGGCAAAAAAGAAAGCCTGCAAAAAAAAAGAGGCTGCCGTTATAAAACGACAGCCTCCTGAAAAAGATACAGAAGTAAACAGCAATAAACAGCAATGATTACAGAGTATCGCTGTGCTTGATGTAGCCTACTGTGCCGGGCTCGGCGAGAATCTTGTTCTCATGGATGATCTTAGCATATTTGTCGACGATCTGGTTCTGGATCACGACGTTTTCACCGATCTCAGCGTATGCCAGGATAATGCAGCCCTTGACAACTGCGCCCTTGCCGATGGTGACGCCGCGGCCGATGACGGAATCTTCCACTGTGCCGTGGACTTCGCAGCCGTTGGAGACCAGGGAATTCTTGACCTCTGCCTCATCATAGAACTGGGTAGGGCAGGAATCGGATGTTCTGGTGTAGATCGGCCAGTCGGAGGTGAACAGGGTAGCGGACTCGTCGATGTCGATCAGAGCCTCGTTTGCCTTGTAGTAGGTCTCCAGGCTGGTGATGGGAGCGAAGAAGCCGTGGTGCTCGACCGCACGGACATCCAGCTCGCCGCACTTGGCGTTGACGATGTTGGCCAGTGTGTAGACGGAAGAGGTCTCACGAGCGGCATACATCAGGTCGATCAGGAGATCCTTCTTCATGACATAGGACTCCATGAACATGTCCTTGTTGTCCTCATCGCCCAGGTTGGGGGTTGGGAGTGACGGCTTTGACTTTGTCGCCGTCCAGGGTCAGAGCGTTGCAGGTAGCATAGCCTTCCCTGGCGTCAAATACTTTGTGATAGAGCAGAGTGATGTCTGCGCCGGATTTGACGTGTTGCTGAAGGAGCTCATCGTAGTTCTGTGCAAATACCATGCAGCTGGGAGCGATCACGACATATTCCTTGCTCTGACGGCGGATATAGTCGATGTTGGAA
>ONXK01000075.1 GCA_900321785.1 uncultured Lachnospiraceae bacterium
TCATCAGTGACAGGCTCTGCAGGTGCTTCTGCCGCAGGTTCTGCTGCAGTGTTTGAATCTGAACGGCCGGCAGTGTTTTTAATCGTCTTGAAATAGTTCTGGATGAATGACATGGCTTTTCCTTTCTCTGATATTACAGGCGTACAGGTATGTCGTGCGCATGGAGGTATTCCTTCACTTCGCGGATCTCAAGCTCTTTAAAATGAAACAGGGAGGCGGCCAGAGCAGCATCCGCACCACCTATGGTGAGAGCTTCGCGGAAATGCTCCAGAGTACCTGCACCGCCGGAAGCAATGACGGGGATACCGACAGCGTCTGAAATAGCTCTGGTAAGCTCCAGGTCGTAGCCGTTCTTGGTGCCGTCACCGTCCATACTGGTGAGAAGGATCTCTCCCGCACCGAGTTTTTCCGCCCGGACAGCCCATTCTACAGCGTCGATCCCCGTGTCGATACGGCCTCCGCTCCTGTAGATGGTCCATCCCTCGCCGGAAGGTCGGCGGCGGGCATCGATTGCCACCACAATACACTGGCTGCCGAAGCGCTCTGCCCCCTCTGCGATCAGCGCAGGGCGGTTGATTGCCGCGGAGTTGATGGAAATCTTATCCGCGCCCTCCCGGAGGATGGCACGCATGTCGTCAGTCGTACGGATCCCTCCGCCGACCGTGAAGGGGATAAATACACGCTCCGCCACACGGCGGACCATATCCGCTACTGTGGCGCGGGCATCGCTTGTCGCTGTGATATCAAGGAAAACCAGCTCGTCAGCGCCGGCCCTGGAATAGGCCTCTCCTGCCTCTACAGGGTCACCCGCATCCCGCAGGGAAACGAAATTGATCCCTTTGACGACTCTGCCCCTATTCACATCCAGGCAGGGAATGATTCTTTTTGTCAGCATATTTTTTCTCCGTACAAAAAATGTATCTTGAATCTGTCTGTTTCAATCTTCAGTTAAATCTCCAGGAAATTGCGAAGGATCTGCATACCGATCCGCTCGCTCTTTTCCGGATGGAACTGGCAGGCGAAAAGATTGCCGTGTTCGACGGCTGCATCGATGCGGACACCGTATTCGGTGCGTGCTGCTACGTCCGCAGGGTCGCCGGCCTCCAGATAGTATGAGTGGACAAAATAGACATAGCTTCCTTCCGGGACGCCCTCAAAGAGGCGGCTTTGGCGGGGGAAAGAAAGGTCATTCCAGCCGATCTGCGGGACTTTGCGTCCGTCTCCATCCGGAATGCGTTTGATCCTGCCGGGGAGGAGTGCCAGCCCTTTGACGCCGGGGCTCTCTTCGCTCTCCTCAAAGATAAGCTGAAGGCCCAGACAGATTCCCAGAAAGGGTTTTCCGGCTTCTACAGCCTGCCGGATCGTCCCCTCAAGATCGGCGGCGCGCAGACGCTGCATTGCATCCCCGAAGGCACCGACACCGGGAAGGATGATGTGGTCCGCGGAGAGGATCTCACCTGCGTCCGCTGTCACCTTAACCTCGTGTCCCAGGAAACGGACAGCATTTTCCACACTTTTGATATTTCCTGCATCGTAATCAATAATCGCAACCATATATCTTTTCCTCAGTCTTTAAATTCTTTCCTCAGTACTAAGATCTTTTCCTCAGTCCTTAAATCTTTTCCTCAGATATTGCATCAGGGCTTGCTGCGTCAAGTTCAAACCAGAAAGCGACGCCGTTTTCGTAGTTTTCGGCGCCGTAAGCGCGGTGGTGAAGGGTCATGATGGCCTTTACGATTGACAGGCCTACGCCGGAACCGCCGTATTCGCGGGTTCTGGCCTTATCGACCTTATAGAACTTCTCCCAGATGTGCGGGAGGGAATCCGCGGGAATGGGCTTTCCGGTATTAAATACGGTCACACGCACCAGGTCACCCTTCTTTTCACATCGTATATCAATGATCTTCCCGGGAGCCGGCTCCACATGGTGGAGGGCGTTGCTGTAATAGTTCTGGAAGACCTCCTGGATCAGGAAAGGATCGCCCCAGACATAGAGGGGGGCTTTCTGGTCAAACTGCAGTGTGACATCGTCCTGTCTGGCCAGCAGAGAAGCACTTTCCAGGTAATTCCCGATCATGTCCACAATATCAAAGCGCTCCATGGAGACTTCATTGGAGCCGAATTCAAGTTGGTTGAGCTGCAGCACCTTCTGCACGATGACATTCATCTTGTCAGATTCATCGACGATCGTGTCAAGATAGAAAGAACGGCTCTCGGGATCATCCGCGATTCCGTCCTGAAGTCCCTCTGCATAGCCTCGGATCAGAGCAATAGGTGTCTTGAGCTCATGCGTGACATTGGAGAGGAATTCCTGCCGCATTTCCTCCTGCCGGTTGCGGCGGTCCAGGTCGCGCTGCAGATCGTTGTTTGCCGTGCGCAGGGCGGAGATGGTCTCTTCCAGTTTCTGCGACAGTTCGTTCATGTTCCGCCCCAGAATATCCAGTTCCGTACGGTTTTCCCCGTTGTATTTGGCACTGAAATCCAGCTCTTTCATCCGTATGGAAATATCAGTCAGCTGCCGGATGGGCTCGGTGATCCTGCGGGAGAGCCAGAAAGCAAGGAAGGTACCGACCACAGCAAGAATGATACCCACATAACCGGTAAAGCGGTTGGCGGCATGGGCGCTGCTGCGGATGTCCTCCAGAGGTGTGCGCAGCAAAAAGAAGCTGCTCTCCCCGAGCGGCCCCCACATTTCCAGGCTTCTGGACCGGGTCCTTTTTTCCAGCACAATATTGATCGTATAGGGCTTTTCTTCTTCCAGAATCTGTGTGATCACATATTCGTCTTCATAAAGAAACCGGTCCGACTGCTCTTTGTCATTGGAATCGTAGAGTCCGTCTCCGTCCCGGGTACCCCCCGTCGCTTCGCCGCCGGTGAAATGCTCGATATCCTCGTTATCCTCGTCATCACCATTTTGGGAGGGTTCCTCCTCGATCGGTGTCAGGTTAAATATATTGGCGTACAGACGCTCTTCCATCAGCATTTCATCCGCCGACCAGATCTTGACAGTCCTGGTGTTGGAATCCATTACCAGAAGGCTCATGTTGCCCTGCCTGAGGGTCTCACGCATGGACAGATCAAATTGATCCGTAGAAAGCAGTTCCTGGACAGAAGCGTGCTGCAGGTCCTGATAGACCCCTGCCAGCGCTTTTTTTCTGTCTGAAAGATAATATCTCTCCAGAAACAGTGTATTGAAAAGGTAACTTAGGACGATCGTTCCGATCATCAGCAGGAAAAACAGAATCCCGAACAAAGTCCGCAAAGAGATCAGTGGCCGGGTGTTTTCTGCATCCGTCTTCTTTTTTTTCAACAAAAACTCCTGTAAATCAACAGGCCCGGCCGGATGGGTGCCCGGCCGGACCGAAAAAACCAGAGAAACAATATGTCATGCTCCACACTGCAGCCGATCCTGCAGCCTGTCCGAAACTGGATGAGGGCTGGCGGATCATACCTGCGGCTATGAGCATGGCTCAGGCTTCAAACTTGTATCCGATTCCCCAGACCGTTTTGATGAGGGAGGCTTTGCTGCCGATCTTGGAGCGGAGCTTTTTGACATGTGTATCAATGGTGCGTGCGTCACCGTAGTAATCATAATTCCAGACACTGTTCAGGATGCGCTCGCGCGACAGCGCCACTCCGTTGTTTTCCATGAAGTACTGCAGAAGCTCAAACTCCTTGAAGCTGAGATCGACCTGCTCTCCGTCGATGGTCACGATATGTGCCGATTTATCCATGACGATCCCGCCCGCTTCAAGTGTCTTTTCTGCCGCTGTACCCAGAGTACGGCGCAGAATTGCGTTGACACGGGCCGACAGCGTGCGGGGGCTGAAGGGCTTGGTCACATATTCGTCCACGCCCAGTTCAAAGCCGCGCAGCTCATCACGTTCATCACTTTTGGCTGTGAGCATGATGATGGGCACCTTTGAGGTCTTGCGGATCTCGGAACATACCTGCCATCCATCCATTTCCGGCATCATGACGTCCAGAATGATCAGGGCAATATTGGCCTCGGAATTAAAAATATCCAGTGCCTGCCTGCCGTTGGAAGCCTCGTAGACGGTATACCCGTCGCGGATCAAATAATCGCGCAGAAGCTTGCGTATGCGCTGCTCATCATCCACGATCAGAATCTTTGTGCTGCTCATTTATATAATCTCCTAACCTGCCGGAAACCGAACCGGCACACCAGAATGTCACAAACATTATTGATGAAACAGTGTAAACACTGCCACGCTTCTCTCCTTGAGCAGGAACAGAGGGCTCTTGAGGAAGACAGCCTTTTTGTGGAAATAGATATTGTCATCGGCATCGGTGTTGATATTGATGCCCCAGGACAGACCTGCCCTGAGGGCGGGGAGGCGGATCTCGACCGGCTCCCAGTGGGCATTGATCGCCATATAGACAACATCGTCTCCGTCAGCACCCTCGGCGCGTCCCGCAAAGAGGATGCCGAGAACCTTATTGGCGCGCCCGATCACATGGTCATCGGGATTGGCACCGCAGGCGATCACATCCGGAAGTCCGCAGGCAGCAGGGCCGAGAGGCCTGGAAATAACGGGATGTTTTTTGCGGAAGGAGATCACGTTTTTGAAGAATCTGAAATAATCTCTGTTCATCCGCAGGTAATCCCAGTTGAGCCAGGAAACTTCGTTGTCCTGACAGTAGCCGTTATTGTTGCCGTGCTGGGTGTTGCCGAATTCATCGCCGGCGAGGATCATGGGCGTGCCGCGGCTGCACATAAGGACAGTGACGGCATTGCGCATCATCTTGCTGCGCAGCTGCTGGATGACGGGATCATCCGTGGGCCCTTCTATCCCGCAGTTCCAGCTGCGGTTGTCGTTGGCGCCGTCCGCGTTGTTCCAGCCGTTTGCCTCATTGTGCTTATGATTGTAGGAAAACAGATCATAGAGGGTAAAACCGTCGTGACAGGTGATGAAATTGATCGAAGAACGGAATCCCTGATATTCACCGCCGTAAAGGTCATTGGAACCCATGATCCGGGCGGCTGTCTCTTCCGCGTTCCAGTAGTTTCCCTTGAGGAAATCCCGGAGCGAATCACGATAGCGTCCATTCCACTCCGCCCACCTGTGGTAGGCAGGGAAGGATCCCACCTGATAAATACCGCCTGCATCCCATGGCTCCGCGATCAGCTTGGTCTCTGCAAGTACAGGATCCCCGGAAATCGCCCTGAGGAGGGGTGGATCGCTGAGAGGAACACCATTTTCGTTCCTTCCCAGTATGCTTGCCAGATCAAAACGGAAGCCGTCCACATGATACTGGGTCACCCAGTGCCGCAGACAGTCAACAATAAAGCGCACAACAGCGGGATGATTGCAGTTGAATGTATTTCCGCAGCCGCTGAAATTGTAATACTCTCCGCCCGGTGTGAGCATGTAGTAGACGCTGTTGTCGACGCCCTTGAAACTCATAAACGGGCCCCTGCTGTCACCCTCGGCGGTATGGTTGAATACTACATCCAGAATGACCTCGATCTTGTTTTCCTTCAGGACCTGGATCAGAGTCTTGAGTTCGGAACCCTCCTCGTTATATTCGATCGAAGCCGTATATGCTGTGTTGGGGGCAAAAAAGGCCACTGTATTGTATCCCCAGTATTCCAAAAGGCGTTTTCCGTTATGGGTCCTGGCATTGATGGTCTCATCAAACTCAAAGACGGGCATGAGCTCGATGGCAGTGATGCCAAGACTCTTCAGATGCGGTATTTTTTCAATAATGCCGGCGAAAGTGCCCGGATATTTCACACCGGAAGACCTGTGGCGGGTGAATCCGCGTACATGCATCTCATAGATGATGGTATCTTCCATCCTGGTGCGGGGAAAATCCGCCTTTTTCCACACAAAATTGTCCTTGACGACCCGGGCATGATAGGCGCCGGACTGCTTGGCCGCGCCCCAGGCGCGCTGGCCTGTGACTGCCTTCGCGTAAGGATCCAGAATCAGTTTTTTGCGATCGAAAATCAGGCCCTTTGAAGGATCATTAGGCCCGTTGAAACGATAACAGTATTCAAACTCTTCAATATTGAGCTGATAAACAAAGATAGAATAGATTCCGCCTGTACGATAGCGCTCAGGGATCCGGATGATGGCGTACGGTACATCCGCCTTGCGGCGGAACAGAAGCAGTTCACAAGATGTCGCGTGCTGCGAATAAATGGTAAAGTTCACCCCGCCGGTAAGTCTCGTGGCACCATTGAGCAGGCAATTGCCCGGACGTACACGAAATCCCGATATTTCATCAAAAGAACGCTCTGTCTCTACGAGCGTGTCAACAACATTTAATCGTTTCATCTGTTATGATCCACCTTTGATGACTGACTTAGGAGACTGATACCAGCCGCAAAATAATCACACATCAGCTGCAAATAATGTATATCAATCAACAAAAATACTATTCAATGATACCAGATTACAGCAGAAATTCATAGAAAATCATTGGATTTGGTGTAATTTTCTTCTCTTTTTCTTTTGTTTTTCTTCCTCTTTTTTTCAAATGCGGAATCTCGCCGCGAGAAACAAAAACAGGTTGTGCAGAGGTCGTGCGGAGGTTGTGCAGAAGTGTACGGTTTGTCTGGTTTGTGCTGTTTGTCTGATAACAAAGAGAGGCCTGCCGCAAAAACCGCGGCAGGCCTGCTCTATAATATGCGTGTTAATCAACGCAGGCATAAGGATCACTTATGCGGGATATGCGCCGTTCTTTGTATCGGCTTTGGACAGATCGACACCGGTCTGCTGAGCCTGGCGGTATTTGAAGAAGTCGACTGCTACCTGAGGGAACAGAGCATAGGACAGAACGTCCTCATCCTGCTGCTTCCACTGGGCAACTTCCTTCTCGAACTTGGGAAGCTGGGGCTCGATCAGATCTGCGGGACGGCAGGTGATAGGCTCCTGGTCGCCAATGATCTTCTTGCGGACCTCTTCCTTGATGGGAAGGGTGGTGCGTCCATAGTGGCCGCTTACCAGATCCTTGGTCTGTGCGGAGGAGACTTTGTAGCGCTCTCCCATCAGGACGTTCATGACGGCCTGCGTACCGACGATCTGGGAAGAAGGAGTTACCAGAGGCGGCTGACCGAGGTCTTCACGCACACGCGGAACTTCCTCGAGAACCTCTGTCAGACGGTCGCTGGCACCCTGCTCTTTCAGCTGGCTGACCATGTTGGAAAGCATACCGCCGGGAACCTGATACAGCAGTGTACGGATGTTGACGCCCAGTACCTTGGTGCTGAGCAGTCCGCTCTCCAGGCACTCTTCACGATAAGGTGTGAAGTAGTCGGCAATCTCCTTGAGGGCAGCCTGGGAAAGGCCTGTGTCATAAGGAGTACCCTGGAATGCGCCAACCATAACCTCTGTTGCGGGCTGGGATGTACCCAGTGCGAAGGGGCTGATCGCGCAGTCGATGATGTCTACGCCTGCCTCTGCAGCCTTCATGTAAGTCATGGAACCGCA
>ONXK01000030.1 GCA_900321785.1 uncultured Lachnospiraceae bacterium
GTGGAAAGACGCATTTTCTTCTTCATGCCTTCTGTGTCGTCTGCCGCAAGGAGATTCCGGAATTCAGTCACTTCTTCTAAAAAAGCATCCATGTGATGCAGCAGATACTTTTTGTTCAGGAGGAACAGTTCAGACCACATATCCTCATTGATACTGGCGATCCTGGTGAGGTCGCGGAAGGAATCGCCGGTATAGTCGACCAGATGGGTATTGTCGTTGCAGGTCATCAGACTGACTGCGATGACATGTGTCAGCTGCGAAACAAATCCGATCATCTCGTCATGTTCTTCCGGGGAGAGGAGCGAGATCTTTCGGAAACCCAGAATCTGCCCCAGACCCCGGCACCAGGCGATCCCTTTTTCTGTGTTCTTCCCGGTCGGAGCGACAATGAAATTGGCACCGCGGAAGATGCTGTCGTCTGCATTTTCCACACCGCAGACCTCCCGGCCGGCCATCGGATGTGCCGGGACATATTCCACATCGTCTCTGAGCATGGACTGGATATCGTAGACAATACAGCTCTTGACGCCGGTGACATCTGTGATCAGAAGACCCTGTTTAAACAGATGCTGCTGGTCCCGGATCCATTTTTTGAGAACCTCCGGATAAAGAGCAAATATCATTACATCCGCGTTTCGGATCGCCGTCTCGTCAGGGAAGGCATATCCCCGATCGATGATTTTGTTCTGTATGGCATAGTCGATCGACTCCTGTCTGTTGTCAATTCCTTCTACATGAAATCCCAGTCTTTTCAGTCCTTTTGCCATACTTCCGCCCATCAGGCCAAGACCGACGATCAGTATGCTGTTATCATTGATCCAGTTCATCTTTCATCACTCCGGTTTCTGCTTTGTTTGTTTTGGGACTGCTCAAAAGATATTTTGATGCCCAGTCCGCTCATTATGTTAAAAAAGTCGGGCAGGCTTTTGGTGACAGCCTCTGCACCTGTAAGCGACCCCCCTGTCACAGAGAGAAGGACAGCAAGCGCCATAACGATCCTATGGTCATTATGTCCGTCAAGGATTTCCTGCGGGCGTCGTATACCGGGATGGACAAGGATCTCATTCTCAGACAGATCCACACGGACATTCATCCTGCCAAGTTCCTGCTTCATGGCGGCGCCCCGGTCGCTTTCCTTATATTTCAGGCGTTTGGTTCCTGTAAATCTGCCGCCGTGCAGTGCTGCAGCCACAGCCATCAGGACAGGGCCCAGATCGGGACAATCGGACAGATCCACATCCGCAAAGCCTTCCCGCAGCCGGGCAAAGCAGTCTCGAAAGATCTTGTCTCCCTGCAGGCTGTTTTCATCCAGGCCCTCCACCTGTACATCTCCGCCAAGAAGATTGAGCGCTTCAAAGAAAGCTGCATTGGAATAGTCGCCTTCAACCTTCAGATCCCGGGGCATATACCTCTGCCCGCCCGGAACATGGATCAGGAACGGGACACCGGGGACGGTTCTTGCTTTGATGCCGAATAGCGAGAGTGCATGCAGTGTCATATCGATATAGGGCCTGCTCTCTATAGGGGGGAGCAGCCGGATCGTACTGTCGCCTTCCAGAAGAGGCAGGGCCAGGAGGAGCCCTGTGACGAACTGGCTGCTGACATTACCCGGGAGAACATATTGGCCGGCCGACAGCTTTCCTGCGACGGCAAGGCTGTTTTCATTCTTTTCAAAATACAGCATCTGCTCTCTGCAGATATCCTGGTAGATATCGAGAGGCCTTGTAAAAAGAGTCCTGCTGCCGGTCAGGCGGATCTCCTGTCCGCTGAGCAGGCAGACAGGAATCATAAAGCGAAGAGTGCTTCCACATTCCCGGCAGGGGAGAGATGCAGGGTGGGAGAGTTCTGCGGGATCGATTCCGCTGATGATCACGCGGGAGTCTTTGCAGGTGACTTTAGCGCCGAGTGCCCGGAGGCAGTCCAGCGTGGCCAGAATATCCTCGGAAAGGTCTACATTGGAAATCACGCTGGTGCCTGCGGACAAGCCCGCACAGATTAGCAGGCGGTGTGCCATGCTCTTGGAGGGTGGTGCCTGGATTCGGCCACAAGCCTTTGATGGTGTTAGTGTTATGATCATGTCAATTCCTCCGGCTTATGAATATCCGCACCGGACAGTCATGCGCGCTGCAGTACGGCAAGGATCTTCGCAGCCCCGTCTTCAGGGGAAATATTGTTTGGGATGAAGTCGTCGCAGGTTGACCGGTAGATCGGATACCGTTTTTCCATCAGTGCGGTGACTTTTTCCTTCGTGTTCGCAAGCGGTCTGTCATCAGCCGGCAGGATCTGCTCAAGCGGGCGATCCAGGAAAATGACGCAGCCGTTCTTTTTCAGGGCATCGACGTTTTCTTCCCGAAGGATAGCGCCGCCGCCGGTAGAGATGATGATACCGTTTTGGGGAGCAAGCTCGCGGACCATAGCCGTTTCCAGATCCCGGAAATAGGGTTCGCCTTCTGACGAGAAAATATCCGTGATCGGACGCTGCTCCCTGTTGACAATCATATCATCCGTATCTTCCAGTCTTCTGTCAAGCTTCTGCGACAAAAGGGTTCCCAGGGTCGTCTTTCCGGCCAGGGACATGCCGGTCAGTACGATATTTCTCTTGGAATTGAGGATTTCCATGTAGACCTCTTCTGTGACGGCATCGTCAATTGTTTTGCCGGTGAACAGTTCTGCCGCGTAGACGGCCTGGACGACCAGCATATACAGGCCTCCCTGGGCCGGGATACCGCGTTTTTGTGCTTCCAGAACCAGAACTGTACGAAGAGGATTGTAGATTGCATCGACCAGACCGCAGAGCCTGGGGAAGCAGTCGAGATCAACAGGGCTGTCGTCGATATTGGGGTACATGCCGCAAGGCGTCGTATTGATAATGATCTCTGCATCTGTGTGCTTTGTGCAGGCTTCTTCGTAGGTGAGAGCTCCTTCCTTTCCGGTGCGGCTGACTTTGTGGATCTCTGCAGCGCCAAGATCCGAGACCACGGCATATGCCGTTTTACTGGTACCGCCGGTTCCCAGGATCAGGACTTTTTTACCCGCAGGGTCTGTGCCGTTTCGGATGAGCAGATCCCGCATTCCGAAATAGTCGGTATTGTATCCGCACAGCTTTCCGTCCCTGTTGACGATGGTGTTTACCGCACCAATCTTGGCAGCCTGATCACTGATTTCATCAAGATAGGGGATCACGGTCTGTTTGTAGGGAATCGTAACGTTGATTCCCCTGAAAGCTGCTTTTCGCATGAAAGAATCCACTTCATGAGTCATCAACTCGTGCAGATCATAGTTGTAGGAAGCGATTTTCTCGTGAATGATCTTCGAAAAACTGTGGGGGAGATGTTCCCCGATAAGTCCATATTGCATCTGATACCTCCAGATTGTTATTCATAATTGTGGTTATTGTCTGACGACTGTAAACATGTCTTAGCATGATGATGAAAGTCTGTTTGAATGATTATTTGCAGTGCGTTAATGATTATCTGTATCTGTATATGAACGACGGCGATGGAGTCGTACATCGAGCGAAGAGCGGCATGCCATTGAGTGTTTCTCCGCTGATTCCGTCGCAGTTTTATCTCAGTATCGTGATTTTGGTATATAGAAAAAGATATTGAGGTCAAAAGACGTGCAGTTTGGTATGACGGTGATCACTTCACCGTATTACCATTGCGGCCTTTTCCCGGAGCTCGGCAGGATCTGCCGTTCGCATGCGGTATGATCCGATCCGGTCTGTTTCTACGATCGTGATCTTTCCGTCTTCTGATTTTTTGTCGTGCAGCATGCTGCTGCAGACTGCGTCCAGATCCATGCGGCAGGAGGACGGAAGATTGAGCTTATCATAGATCGGCAGAAGCCGTTTCATGATCTGCGGGCTGCACATGGGGAGCATTCCGATGGCGACGCATTCACCATGGTAGAGGGAACCGTCCGACACCTGGCTTTCAATGCCGTGGCCGATCGTATGACCGAAATTGAGTACCCGGCGAAGCCCCTGCTCAGTTTCATCCTGTTCGACAACCTCCTTTTTGATAAGGAGGGAGCGCCGGATGACGGATTCCAGGTCACTGAATACTTGATTCTCCTCAAAGAGACGGAAAAAATCTTCATCAAAGGTAATTGCCATCTTGAGCGCTTCTGCAAGGCCTGCAGACAGATGTCTTTGCGGCAGAGTCTTTAAAACATCCGCGTCGATCAGTACTTTTCGGGGATGATAAAAAGCGCCGACAGCATTTTTGATTCCGTCCAGGTTAACCGCTGTTTTTCCACCGATGGAAGAATCCACCTGTGAGAGAAGTGTCGTTGGAATATTGTAGAAATCGATACCCCGCATATATCCCGCCGCAGCAAAGCCGGCAAGATCTCCGCAGACACCGCCGCCCACTGCAGCAACACAGTCTTTTCGGGTGAATCTGCAGGCCAGCATAGTGCTGAGCAGGTATTGATAATTCTGCAGATTTTTGTTGACCTCCCCCTGTCCGATCGTGCAGATCACGGGTTGTTTGCAGGCATCTGCCAGCATCTTTACATAATGTGCCGGGACGCCGCTGTCTGTTACGATCAGGACTTTTCGCTGCAGGTGCAGACTGGATGACGCTTTTTTCAGGCATCCCCTCTCGATAAGGATGTCGTAATTATTATTCCCTGGAGAAATATGAAGAATCATATTTTTACCTTTCCTGACAGGATTAAATCAAATACTGCCCGACGATCTTTAACATGTCACAATGATTTTTGAGATCGTGAATCATGGCCTGACCATTCCGGGAAGCCGGGCTTCCTTCAACTTCTGCATAGAAATAGTATTTCCATGGTGTGGTCTTGATCGGCCTGCTTCGAAGGACATTCATGTTGAAGCCATGATTGCTGATTACCTGAAGCGCTTCCGCAAGTGCCCCGGCAACATTGTTGACACGGAACAAAAGGATAAATGCACTGCCTTTATATTCCTTGGGGTCGATATTTTTTGTTCTGGCAAATACAGCAAACCGGGTCGTGTTATCCTTGCTTTCATGAATGTCATGATCAAGAATCTGAAGCTTGTACAAATCCGCGGTTTCTTCGCTTGCAATGGCTGCAACAGAAGGGTCCTTCATCTCTGCCACCCGCTGTGCGGCGATGGCAGTATTTATCTCTGTCTGCACAAGAAAACCATGTTTTCTGATATAAGGCTGGCATTGATCCAGCGCCTGTGGATGGCTGATCACGGTCCGGATGTCCTCCGCTTTTGCTCCCGGTACAGCCAGAAGATCGTGCACTATGGGACGAGGATAAAGCCCGTTTATATACAGACTTCCGTGGAACATCAGATCCATGACCTGTCCCACTTCACCGGCATAACTGTTCTCGATCGGCAGAACCGCGTAGTCACTTTCCCCCTCCACTACAGACAGGTATGCATCATCGAAAGAGGGATATGAAACGAACCTTCCGCCCGGAAAGATCTTTTTCGCGGCAATGTGGGCAAATGCCCCTTCCGTTCCGCAAAATGCAACGATCGCACCGCTGACCAGCCGCTCTTCGTAGCGCTTTGTTATGTCAATGGTGTTTTGCAGGAAGGTAAGATAATACTGTCTGATGACTTCATCCGTAACACAGGCAGCATTTACGGAAAGAATATTCTTCTCATGCGCAATGTCGCCGATCTGCAGCCCCCGCTCTTTTTTGTAGGCGGCAATATCTTTGGCAGCTTCCATCCTCTTTTGGAATAACGACGCCATCTGTACATCGATTTCCCTGATCGCAGCTCTTGCTTCTTCAAGACTTCTCATTGTTATGATTACTCCTGTGGATTTTGAAAAAAGAAAAAACCGTGTGGATGCGTGATCCACACGGTTTTTGATATGCCAACATCTCTATCTGCACTTTATCTAAACAGATATTGAAACAGCCAAATCCTTTTGCATGCACCACAAAACGCTTTTACTTTTTTCAGTGAATAAAAGTAAAAGTAAAACCAGTATGTGGTGTTGAGCATACGTGTGGCTGTCATCTTGATCAGTTGTCCTTTCTTTGCATTATTGCTTGACAATTTTGAGTGCAAGTCATATGTACACGCCCTCGACAGGGCTTGTACAGTATTTGTTATGATGATTCATTCGGACTGCTTCCCGATTCACTGAATCATGCGATCATTTGCTCATGGGATCATTTGTCTGAAAAGTACGATCATATGATCGATGCGGAAATGACCCTTGTTGAGTTAAAAAATTATCATTAAATCATTCACCTGTCAAGGAAAAATATCAATTTTACGAAATATTCTTTGCAATATTGCAAATGTGTGTCGATTTATAAGAGAACTGTTTGTGACGGGTTTGTTAATTCTGCGGATCTTTGGAAGCCAGATAGTCCGTGCCGAATCTCTGTGTGAGCAGATCGCAGAGGACCAGGGCAGTGACACAGTCCGCGACGATCCTGGCCCTGTGTATGATGGCGGGATCGTGCCGCCCGCTGATCAGGATCTTCTTTTCGGTAAGGGTGAAAAAATCTGCTGTATCCTGTTCTTTGTAAATGGACGGCGTCGGTTTGACCGCGCAGCGGAATATGACAGGCATGCCATTGCTGATTCCGCCGTTGATACCGCCGTTATGATTGGTCCTGGTGACGATCTTTTTGTCCCGGACGGCAAAGCTGTCATTGGCTTCGCTTCCCTTCATATCCGCGAATGCGAAACCGGCTCCGAACTCCACCCCCTTGACAGCCGGAATGCTGAACAGGGCGTGGGAGAGCATGCTCTCCATAGAGTCAAACCAGGGCTCGCCGACTCCTGCGGGGAGTCCGGTGACAGCTGTCTCCAGGATGCCGCCGACGCTGTCGCCCTCATCGGCCGCCTGCCGGACCGCTTCCTGCATCCTGGCAGCTGCGTCAGGATCAAGAACGGCAAAGGTGCTTTGGGACAGAACATTAAGGTCTTCCGAAAGATTGGAGAAATCTCTGTCCGGAATCCCGGCACATCTGGCAATATGGGTACCGATGCGGATCCCCTTTCCCTCCAGCGCGGACAAGGCAATGGAACCGGCAGCCACAAGGGCAGCGGTTATGCGTCCGCTGAAATGACCGCCGCCCCGGTAATCTTCAAAACCGTGGTATTTACAATAGGCGGTGTAGTCTGCATGCCCCGGCCGGGCAAGAGCGCGTGAGTCTTTGTAGTCGCGGCTCCTGGTATTTTCATTGGGGATCAGAATACAGACAGGTGTCCCGGTCGTATATCCGTTATAGACACCGCTCACGATCCGGAAATGATCCGGCTCTACCCGTTTCGTGGAAATGGATCCTGACGGACGGCGGAGGAGGAGCTTCCCGGCGATCTCTTCTTCGCTGACCTTTATACCGGGTGCAAGACCGTCCAGCACCACACCAATCTCACTTCCGTGGCTTTCTCCGAAAATTGTTACTGAAACGCTGTTTCCAATAGAGTTTTTCATTTTATCTTCACCATCTTTCTCCCTGCATGGCTGCTGTTATCTTCACCATCTTTCTTCCTGCGTGGCTGCTGCGGACAAAGGAATACGGGTCAAAAGTCAAGCCTGTTGACCCTGACATCATATGGCGTAAAGGTCAAAGGTTGGTTAAAAAGAACCGGGAGCCATTCCATGTCTCAACATCATCATATCATAACTATACAAAGTTAAAGGACGGGTTTTCTGCAGTTTGTCAGGAAAAGAGGATATCTGTCAGTTCTTTGGGAAGATAGGGCCCGTTATGCTATAATGATAATAAGTTAGCGGTCAGGCAGTAACGCTCAACTGATTTGCGGCATATGCCCTGTCAGGACAGGATGTAACGGAAGCGAAGAGGGGTACCACAATGAAGAGAACTGTAAAGACAATGAAGAGAATCCTTTCAATTGTTCTGATGGGGATTCTGATGCTGAATATGTGCTGTTATGCCTTCTGCATGGAAAGAAGTCATGCAGATGCCGGAAATGCTATACAGCAGAATACAGGAAAACAGGCATCGGTTACCATACCGAAAGGACTGACGCCGGAAGTGGCATCAGAGTATCTGAAGGTTGTAAAGGATGTCTGCAAAAAGTACGGGCCGGAGCGTCTGTACTGGAGAGACGACGATCTTGTACCTTGCAGAGTGGGATTCTGCGGCGGAATGTTTGTCAACCTCGATGGTGACGATGTGCCGGATATGGTTCTTGCCAGCAGAAAAGAAGACGGGGGAAGCGAGGAATGGAGCGGAGCCAATGAACAAATCTGGACATGGCGCGGCGGAGCTCCCCACATGGCTTTTGAAAGTGATTCTCCCTTCGAAAGAGCCTATGATCGCGGATACGGATGTATCCTGAAGGGAAAGGACCGTGATTATATAAAAAGTGGATCAATATCGGACAGCGGCGATATCGATTATCTTCAGATCGGGGAAGACGGCGATATAGATACTATCGAGAACGGAGATGTTCCGGATGAGAGCAAGTTCACCACAGTAAGGCTTATGGAAGGAGATACGATCCTTCTGGCCAACAGCGATCATTTCCTCTATACGCTGGCCTGCGCCGCAGCAGAGGCGGATGGTTCAAATCCGCAGATGATCCTGGCAGAGATGGGCTATGCCATCGACCCTTCTTCCATGCGGGCAGAGACGGAGGAGTACGATCCTGCGGAAGCTGCTGTGGGAAAAAACGGAGAAGTGGACTGGTACGGACTTCTCAGATCTCTTTATGACTACAATCCGGAGGCATTTGCGGACACTTCTACAGTGACATCCGTGGTGCATTCTCTCAATGATATGGGATGGCATTCCCGAAACGGAATTCTGGGAGCAGATATCCTGGATATGGACAAAGACGGAAAAGACGATCTTGTCCTGTACAGGTTAGAAGCCTCTCAGGATCCGCTTCCCCACGAAGATGTGTATCTGCGTGTATTTGCCTGCAGAGACGGAAAAATCAGTGGATATCTGGAAGGATGTGCCTATAATAGTAATATGGTTCCACTTACCGGTGTATCATATGATTCGATCAGAATCGGCGTTGTGACATTAATAGGCGGACCTTATATTTGGACGGAATTTGCCCATATCTCCCATTACGCAAACGGCGGTGCATTCACGGCAAGCTTTCAGGGATTTGATGAAAACAAGGGTGGAGTGTTCCTTCGTCCTTACTGGGAGGTCGGTCAAACAGACCAGGGGGCATATTCCCTGCGTTCATACAGTGGTCTCTCTGACGAACCGGACAGCGATGTAGTGCTCTGGTCAAACACAGGTGACGGTCCCTGCGCGGATGAAGCGGAAGCTGTGGGAGAGGGATATAAAAGAATCGGTATGCCGCTTCCTCCTGCCGGTGACAGTGATCCTACGACAGAGCCCGTGGGAGACGAGTTCAGAGACGGGTTTCCGACCTACTGGAATACGGAATTTTTGAAAAAATCTCTCAGAATCACGGAATCCGGTACAGGATCTAATGACAACAGAGAGATGACAGCCACCATAGATGATTATACCGGGATGAAAGAAAACATCCAGAAGAAAGACGGTGTATATTCCGAATTCAATTCTTTTCTTGAGAAGACTGCATCCGGAGATCCTTCCAAAGTGAGCAGTTCCGGCAGCACTGGAAAGAGCACTGCCCCTGCGTCCGGATCCAAATCAAGTGGAACGACGGGTAATGCCCCTGCGTCCGGATCCAAATCAAGTGGAACGACGGGTAATGTTCCTGCGTCCGGATCCAGGGGAACGACCGGAAATACCGGTGTTGTTTCTGCGGATGCATCTGTGGGAGATACCGTGATAATGGGCTCCTTTGTGTCGGGTTCTGATCAGAAGAAATCTCCTCTTGAGTGGACGGTTTTGGAAGTAGAGGATGACATGGCCCTGCTGATCTGCAAGAACGGGGTTGAATGTCTCCCTTATAATGATAAATGGGTTAAGACAACCTGGGCCGAGTGCTCCCTGCGTTCCTGGCTCAACGATTCTTTCCTTGAGGAAGCCTTTTCTTCGGATGAAAGAAAGAATATTGTTACGAGGACAGTTGTCAACCGCGACAATGGCGGAAACTCCGGCGGGGAGGATACGGAAGACCAGGTGTTCATCCTGGATATAAAGGAATTGGAAAAGTATTTTTCCTCTGATAGAGACAGAAAGATCATGCCGACAGAGTACGCGGAGAGTAAAGGAGCTTTCGTAGACTCGAAGAATCAAGCATGCTGGTACTGGGTCAGAAATCCCGGAGATGATGCCAAATACGCAGCATACGTAAACTGCAAGGGCGATATCCTTGGACGCGGAAATCTTGTATTTGGAAACACCTTTGCCGTACGTCCTGCTGTTTGGGTGTATACGAAGTGAATGATCATCACAGAAAGGAGTAGGAAATGGAGTTGAAAGATGCTGTCAACACAATTCTTCCCGGAAAGTACAGATGCTATATGGGCGGAGAGATTGAAGTCCTGTATGTCGCAAAGCATTGGGAGACGGGTGATCCCATGGTGGTCTATCGCAAGCTGAACGGCGATGACGAGATCCTTGTCCGTCCTGCCGAGGCGTGGAGCGAAACCGTCGAACATGAAGGCAGTACTGTGCAGCACTTCACCAGGATCGTATCGGTCGATCACAACTGGGATGATGCCTGATCGAAACTGGATAATAATACTTGTCAGCGGGATTCATTCCCGTTGACGAGTATAAGAGAGAGCTAAAGGACAAGCCTGCGGCATGTGAGTAAGTGAGCGCGGGAGTACCATCCCCGGTCTGTTTATGAGGTGGCGGAAAATTATGAAAACAGATGTGATCAGTGGAAAGATTGAAGTCAGGTTTGGCTGGGAGTCATTTCCCAGACAGTATTCCGGCGGCTTGTTGGCCGGATTAATGAACAAGCCCATGGAAATAGACTGTGATGCCTCGGCTGTCTTCCTGAACAGGGACAAGAGGCCGGTGTCGAAGGAAATGACAGAATCTGTGCTGAACTATCAGAACAGCCGGATGTTTGACGAAGCGGCGCTGCACCTGGGAGACAACACGAAGGGCGAACTTGCGGATGATGAGGTCCTTGTGCTGGACCTTGATCGGATTCCCGGTGAGGTGGAGACGATCGCTTTTACACTGGATCTGTTCAAGGAGAAAAAGCGCCTTGAGAGCGGTACGGTCCAGAATACTTTTGTCAGGATCGTCATCCCGGACAGCGGGGATGAAGTCTGCCGTTCTGATTTCTGCAGCCTCAATTCGGGGATGAAGCTTGCTGTATGTGGATTTCTGCACCGCGCCGAAAAGGGCTGGACATTTGAAGCCGGGCAGGATTCCTATAACGCAAATGACATGAAAGACGCGCTGGAACACTTTTCATAATGGAAAGAGGACTGCAATATCCAAAATGTTCG
>ONXK01000063.1 GCA_900321785.1 uncultured Lachnospiraceae bacterium
AGAGTGTAGATGTTCTGGGAGCAAGTGGCAGGTGTGTACAGTTTCGAAGACAGACAAAAACGGGAATTTCTGCCGAAAAAGATTGAGGGGAGGGCCTCATCGTGGTACAATTTGTGCGTTGTGTTGGGCCCTTCCTAACGGGAAGGAGTTCATTCAAACATGAGGAAATATTTGCGGGCAACTGACCCTCAACACCACAAAATGGCGAATGAATGAAAAAATGCTGCTGAAATGGTGAGGAGCGGAAAGACAGAAAATGCGGAGACCCGCATAAACACTGAACATTTTAAGGAGAATATATATAAATGAAATTAGGTATCGTCGGACTTCCGAATGTAGGCAAGAGCACACTTTTCAACGCGCTGACCAAAGCCGGCGCAGAGGCAGCAAACTATCCCTTCTGCACCATCGACCCCAATGTGGGCGTGGTGGCAGTCCCGGATGAACGGATCCGTCTGCTTGGCGAGATGTACCATTCCAAAAAGGTTACGCCTGCTGTTATCGAATTTGTCGATATCGCAGGTCTGGTTAAGGGCGCTTCCAAGGGCGAAGGACTTGGCAATCAGTTCCTGGCCAATATCCGCGAGGTGGATGCCATCGTCCATGTCGTGCGCTGTTTTGAGAATGAAAATGTCATTCACGTCGACGGCAGTGTCGATCCTCTGCGCGATATTGAGACCATCAACCTGGAACTGGTCTTTGCTGATCTGGAAGTGCTGGAGCGCCGCATTTCCAAGGTCGCACGCACAGCCAAGATGGACAAGGAAGCCGGCAAGGAAATGGAATTCCTCAAGAAGGTTCGTGAGCACCTCGAGAGCGGAAAACCCGCCTCTCTTCTTGCTGCGGACGGTCTCACGGAGGATGAAGAGAAATGGCTGCAGACCTATAACCTCCTGACTGACAAGCCTGTGATCTATGCGGCAAACGTCGCAGAAGATGATCTGGCAAACGACGGCGCTGACAATGAAGGCGTTCAGAAGGTTCGCGAATATGCGGCACAGACCAACAGCGGTGTCTTTGTGATCTGCGCCAGCATCGAGTCCGAGATCGCGGAACTCGATGATGACGAGAAGGCTATGTTCCTGGAGGACCTGGGTGTCTCCGAAGCAGGTCTGGACAAGCTGGTCAAAGCAAGCTACAAAACGCTGGGCCTTATGAGCTTTTTGACCGCCGGCGAGGATGAGACACGTGCATGGACCATCAAGATCGGCACAAAGGCACCTCAGGCAGCCGGCAAGATCCACAGCGACTTTGAGCGGGGATTTATCAAGGCGGAAGTCGTCAACTACAAGACCCTCCTGGAACTGGGTTCCCTTGCCGCCGCCCGGGAAAAGGGCCTTGTCGGCATGGAAGGCAAAGACTACGTTGTCAAAGACGGCGACGTCATCCTGTTCAGGTTCAACGTGTAAGAAGCAGCGAGGAAAAGCCGCGGGCATTTGTGCTTGCACAAAAATGCCCTTGGCCTTGACGAGCGCATAAACATGAGGAAGAAGCGGGGGAGGGGCCCCGCGGAATCCGAATGTTTATAGCATTGCGAGAGTGTGGAACACACGAAGCAATGCGTGGCTTCTTACAAAAAAACAGAAGCAGCGAGGAAAAGCCGCGGGCATTTGTGCTTGCACAAAAATGCCCTTGGCCTTGACGAGCGCATAAACATGAGGAAGTTTTTTTATGCAGCAAATGATGGGAGATATGGACATTGCCTTTCCCAATCTGGGAATCTATCTGCACAATGTCCCCAAGACGATCATGGTCGGCAGTTTCGGGATCGCCATTTACGGCATCCTGATCGCACTGTCTATGCTGATGGGTATTTCGATTGCCGCTTATATTGCGAAAAAAACAGGACAGGACCCGGATCTGTACTGGGATTCCTTTGTCTGGATCATGATCTCTGCAATCGTGGGTGCACGTATCTACTACGTGATCTTTATGTGGGATTTTTACAAAGACAATCTCCTGGAGATTTTCAACCTGCGCGGAGGCGGCCTGGCGATTTACGGCGGGATCATCCTCTCTGTGATCACAATTTTTGTTTTTTGTAAAAAGAAGAAGGCCAATCCACGTCTGTTTCTGGATACGATCGCTTTTGGCCTGGTCCTGGGCCAGGTCCTGGGACGCTGGGGCAACTTTTTTAACCGTGAAGTCTTCGGAGAGTATACGGACGGCCTGTTCGCGATGCGGCTGCCGGTCTCCATGGTGCGGGCATCCGATATCAGCGAAAGTATCGCCTCTCATATGCAGGAGGGTACCAATTACATACAGGTACACCCTACTTTCCTCTATGAGGGGATGTGGAACCTGATGGTCTTCGTCGTTTTAGTCATCTATCTGAAAAAACACTTCAAAAAATTCGATGGAGAAATCTTTCTGGTCTATCTGGCCGGCTATGGCACGGGACGTGCGATCATCGAGTATATCCGCACAGACCAGCTCTACATTCCGGGCACAAAAATCCCGGTCTCCATGGTCCTGGGCATTGTGATGGCACTCGTTTCACTGACTGTGATCATCATCGGAAGGCGCCTGGCAGGAAAAAAGAAAGAACTGATCGAAGTCGGGCAGACAGAAACGGACGGCTCAGGATCTGTATCAGAGGATTAAATCCGGATCGGCCTGTATAAAACAAAAAGAGCATAAGAACAGAAATGCAAGCGGGCAGGAAAAGTCTGAAAGACGGCTTTTCCTGCCCGTTTTCTTTTTGGCAATTAGCCGCCTTTTTATGTGTTCCGGAGCCTTTTCCTGCGCAGTTCGGAGCTGCCTTTTTATGTGTTCCGGAGCCTCTTTTTTTTGCAGGCCCGGAACCGCTTGCGAGTCCTTACAGAGCTGTTTCTTGGCGCCTCTGCAGCCCGTATCCGGGACCGTTTGAAAGGCTGTATCAAGCCTTTTACACACTCCTGGAATCACCACTTTCCAGTTGCTCGAACCCATGTTCAGCTTGATGAAAAAAATAACTCGAACATAACTCGAACATCCGGAAAAAGCCATCAAAGGTATTGAAAAGTACCTGTCAAGTTGCTATTATTGACATAAAAGTGGGTAATTGTGGAGGAAAGTGGTAGATGTTCATGGGATCTTATGATCATTCTCTCGATGCAAAGGGAAGAGTGATCATTCCTTCCAAGTTCAGAGAGGCGCTGGGAGAGAAGTTCGTGATCACGAACAGTCTGGACCCCTGTCTCTGCGTCTATGATATGCCTGCCTGGGAGCGCTTTGTCCAAAAGCTTTCAGGGCTTCCTTATAATACCCGTAAACAGCGTGAACTTGTCCGTTTCTTTATGTCCAATGCCACGGAAGTTGAGCCGGACAGACAGGGAAGGATCCTGATCCCGGCCAAAAACCGGGCACACGCGCATATTGAAAAAAATGTCATCATGATGGGTGTCGGAGCCAGGATCGAGATCTGGGATCCCGAGACCTATGAGAAGGACGCGATCAGTGATGATATGAATGAGATTGCCGAGGAACTTCTCGGCAACGGATTTGAAATCTGACATATTCCCTCCCGGGGGACTTCTCCATAGGCAGCCGCATATCGGTGCGGCAGAGCTGCAGAGGGACAGGCACGGACGTGCCGGGTAAACAGAATCCGGCTCTGTGCCGAATGCCCTGCAGCGAGCTGTTGAAGCCGCACCGGAGTGCGGCATGAGGTGCTCAATTGGAATTTAAACATACATCGGTGCTGCTGGATGAGGTGATTGACGGCCTCTGTATCAGACCGGACGGAATCTATATTGACGGAACGCTTGGAGGCGGGGGGCACTCTTTTGAGATCGCTTCAAGGCTCACCCGGGGCGGACGCCTGATCGGGATCGACCAGGATGAAGATGCGCTGGCGGCAGCGGGAGAGAGGCTTGCTCCTTTTGCGGACAGAGTCATCTATGTTCACGACAACTATGAAAACATGGAAAATGCCGTGCGGAGCTTTTTTGAAGACGGCATCTCGACCGGCAGAATCAATGGGATACTGCTGGATCTTGGTGTCTCTTCCTATCAGCTTGATAATCCGGAACGCGGATTCTCCTATCGGGCTGACGCGCCTTTGGACATGCGGATGGACCGTGGCGCCTCCTTGAGTGCAAAAGATATATTGAATGATTACAGCGCGGGCGAACTGACAAGGATCCTGCGGGATTACGGTGAAGAGAAGATGGCCGCCAGGATCGCCGCCAATATAGTGAGTGCCCGCGAAAAAGGACCTCTTGAGACGACAGGTCAGCTGGTGGAGATCATTGAGAAGTCCATTCCGATGAAGATGCGGGAGAAAGGCGGCAATCCCTGTAAGCGGACTTTTCAGGCGATCCGCATCGCCTGCAACCGCGAGCTGGAAGTGCTGGAGGATTCACTGGATACGATGATCGACCTGCTTGCCCCCGGCGGACGGCTCTGCATCATCACTTTCCACTCCCTGGAAGACCGCATTGTCAAAAACGCCTTCCGCAGGAATGAGAATCCCTGCACCTGTCCCCCTGAATTTCCTGTCTGTGTGTGCGGGAAAACTTCAAAGGGCCGGGTGATCACACGAAAACCGATCCTTCCCGGACGGGAGGAACTGGCGGAAAACCGCAGGTCCGCAAGCGCAAAGCTTCGGATTTTTGAGAAAAAGTAATTCGGGAGTTAACCATGGTCAGGACATTAAATGCAGACCGCAGTGCTGCAATTAAGAAAAGAAATACCGGCGCTTCCGGGACCGGCCGGACCCGAAGAGGGAACGTGCGGATGGCGGATACTGTTCTAAACTCCGGTAATGCGGAGATGGGCAGCAGGGGGCGTACCCGTACGGGACGCCGGGCGCAGACGACCGCAGGACACACCGGGAGACCTGCACAGGCGCGCCGCAGCAGCCATGCTGTAAAGCCGGCCGCAAAAGGGGTAAACGGCGTCAGAGTGGACGAAGCAAGCCTGGACGCGAGCCCTTCCGTACCCATCAGAAGGACATCCGCAATGAGCCTGCACAAAGTCGGCTTCATGATCATTCTGATCGTAGTCATGACTGTACTGCTGATCAACTACATCAAGCTCCAGGCGGATGTGACAAGTTCATCCCAGGAAATTGCGGCGATGGAGCAGCAGCTGACACAGCTTAAAGCGGAGAACGATGCTGCCTACAACGAGATCAACGACAGTATCAGCCTGGAGGAGGTCCGCAGAAGAGCTATACAGGAACTGGGAATGAAATATGCAGACAGAGATCAGGTTGTTATTTATTCTGGAACGGAAAAGGACACCGTACATCAGGTTTCTTCTCTGAGCGACAAATGATGCAGCCGCCATAACTACAGCAGAAATGTGTACGATCATTACCAGTGTTCCGTAAGAAACGGACTGGTCTTCTTACCAACATTGTGTACCGGCATTGTGTCAGCCTTGTTGGTATTGCACAGTAACCGGTTGATCCCGGTTTGCGAGTATATTTTTTACAGTACACAAAACAAAAAGGGCAATGCACAGGATGATGCACTGCCCGGTACAGAAAGGAAGCACTCATTTTGAGCAGAGAAGACAGAGAGCGCAGAGGGCGCGCGGGAATCTTCGGCAGACAGAAGGCCCGGCGCGGCACCAGGCGTTTTACCATCAGTATGCAGAAGAGACTGGTGGTTTTATTTCTGATGGTAATGACAGCGTTCGTTCTGCTGGCATTCCGGCTTATTCTGATCCAGCGCGACAACGGCCGTTCCTATACGATGCAGGTACTTTCGCAGCAGGCTTATGAGAATAAGAGCCTGCCCTACAAGAGGGGAAAGATCACAGATATCAAGGGAACCGTACTTGCCGACAGCCAGCTTGTTTACAACGTGATCGTTGATGCCAGCCAGATGCTGGAAAAAGAAGAATACCTTGAACCTTCTCTCAACGCCCTTACGCGTCTTGGAATCGATAAGGAAGAGATCAGGGCGTATATCATGGCCCATCCCGGGTCACAGTACTATATAGCCCGCAAGAACCTTCCCTATCAGGACAAACAAAACTTTGACAAGCAGAATGCTGAAGGCATCGAAGCGGAGAAAGCCGAACGGCAGGCGCTGAAGGAGAAGGCGGAAAAAGAGGGAAAGGACGCGGATGCCATTGAGTATCCTCCCCTTGAATACAGCAACATTAAGGGAATCTGGTTTGAGGACAGCTATATTCGCACCTATCCTGGCGGTCCCCTCGCTGCGGATGTGATCGGTTTTACGGTCGGCGACAATATCGGCACATACGGTCTGGAAGAATACTACAATGATACACTCAACGGCATCCCGGGACGTACATACGGTTATGTGGACCAATCCCTCAATCAGGAGCAGACCACGATCGAGCCGACAGACGGAAATAACCTGGTGCTGACACTGGATGCAAATATTCAGAGCATCTGTGAAAAATATCTGAAGGAATTCAACGAGGAACTCAAGGACAACAAGCATAAGGGGAACGGCACCAATAATGCCGCCTGCATCATCATGGATGTCAATACGGGTGGAATTCTGGCAATGGCCAGTGAACCCGGCTTTGACCTCAATGATCCCTATAATATTGCCGCGGTGGCAGGTATGCCCAAGCTGGATGAGACGGACACCCCTACAACCAGCTACCTGACGGCAGAAGAGGCGCAGGCCATGCCTGATGCGGAGCGGTCCAGATACCTGAATGCACTTTGGAACAATTATTGCATCAGCTCGCATTTCGAGCCCGGATCGACAGCGAAGCCCTTTACAACGGCGGCTGGACTGGAGACGGGCAAATTAAAGACAACGGATACGTTTCTGTGTGAGGGCGTGCTCGACGTAGACGGCACTCCGATCAGATGCGTCCACCTTGCAGGTGACGGTGTTCTGGATATCGGCGGCGCCATAGAGCGCTCCTGCAACGTATGCCTGATGCAGGAGGCCTTCAAGATCGGACCCGAACTTTACTGCAAGTATCAGAATATTTTCAATTTCGGCCTCAGGACAAATATTGACCTGGCGCGCGAGGCGCGCACAGATGACTATATCTATGCGCTCGAGGACATGACAAAAGTCGATCTTGCCAGTAACTCCTTCGGCCAGAACTTTGAAGTGACAATGATCCAGATGGCAGCGGGATTCTGCTCCCTGATCAACGGCGGATACTACTACCAGCCCCACATTGTAGACAGGATCACCAGCGCAGGCGGATCCACCGTCCAGACAAATACGCCCAGGGTCCTGAAGAAGACTGTTTCCGAGGAGACCAGTAAACTGATCCGGGAATACTGCGTACAGGCTGTCGAAGGCAGCCACGCGACCGGTGAACTTGCTCTGCCGGCCGGCTACCGGATCGGAGGAAAGACGGGTACTGCCGAGACGCTGCCTCGTGATAATGGACAGTATGTTGTCTCCTTCCTGGGATTTGCACCGGCAGAGGACCCGCAGATCTGCATCTACCTTGTCCTTGACCGTATCAATAATAAGAAGCAGGACGAAGCAGGAAGAGCCTGTATCGTGTCCAGAAAGATTCTGACCGAGCTCCTCCCCTACATGAATATTTATATGACGGAGCCGCTCACAGATCAGGAAAAGCTTGAACTTGAGGAACTTGGCCTGTATGATACCAATGACCCTGATTCCAAAGAAGAGACGGAAGAGGGAACGCAGTAAAGTACCGGCCGGCCAAAAGACGAGGGACGGCCTGTTGAAAACGAATTTGGAAAGGAACTGAGAAAAATGCATCTGGATGTAGACCTGACAGCGGCGGTGATTACGTTTCTGACAGCATTTCTGGTGAGCGCCGTCTCTGGAAGATTTCTGATTCCGTTTCTGAGGCAGCTCAAGGCGGGCCAGACAGAAAGGGGAGACGGTCCCAAGAGCCATTTAAAAAAGACCGGCACCCCCAATATGGGAGGATTGATGATCCTTCTGGGCCTGACCATCGGATGCCTTCTGCCATTCAGAGGACATGGGCAGGCGGTTCCCGTTCTGATCCTCACACTCGGATTCGGAATGATCGGGTTTGCCGACGACTATATCAAAGTGGTGAAAAAGAGATCGGACGGACTTCTTGCCTGGCAGAAGTTTCTGCTGCAGATCCTGGTGGCGCTGTTGTTTGCTTTTTATGTACAGAAGATCCACTACATGCCTCTGAGCATGAGGATCCCTTTTATGTCCGGGCACGTGCTGGATTTCGGGATCTTCAATATTCCCATCATGATCTTTATCGCGGTTGCGACAGTCAACGGCACCAACTTTACCGATGGCGTGGACGGCCTCTGCAGCTGCGTCACCGTTGCGGTGACACTCTTTTTTGTCATAGCCGCGGCAGCAGCCGCTTCCGGCGTTATACTGGCAGGTTCTGCCATGATCGGAGCCCTTCTCGGCTTTCTCCTCTATAACGCCTATCCGGCCAAAGTGTTCATGGGGGATACCGGCTCGCTGGCAATCGGCGGATTTGTCACGGGTATGGCCTATATGCTCCGCCTTCCGCTGTTTATCCCTATTGTCGGGTTTATTTATTTTATTTTATTTATTTTATAGAGGTCGTTTCGGTCATCATTCAGGTGACGTGGTTCCGCAGGACCGGCGGCAAACGTTTTTTCCGTATGGCACCGATCCACCACCATTTTGAACTGGGAGGTTGGTCTGAGGTCCGCGTCGTTGCGGTATTTACGATCATAACTGCCGTTCTTGGCGCCTTTGCCATTCTGCTGCTGTGATCCGTGATCCGTGGCAGATATGCAGCCAGAAGAGACATGCGGCCGAGCAGGCATGCGGCGGAAGCGGCAATCGCCCGGGCATGCAGCCGGGCAGACAACCGTCCGGGAAAGTGCAGAGTCGAACAGAATGCGTGAAAACAGCGCAGACAGGAACATTTACACGAAG
>ONXK01000091.1 GCA_900321785.1 uncultured Lachnospiraceae bacterium
GACATCTCTGCATTCTGTCTGATGTCATTGTGCAGGATGCCGTTTTGTCCGCTGTCAGGGTTCTCCTTCTCCTCTGCGGATATAGTTTTGTCAGAGTGTCCCTCCGCCGCTCCGGTTCCTGCCGGATCGTCCCCGGCGGACACAGATGTAATGGTTTCTGGCTGATCGTCTTCAGCCGGCACACCTGCGAATTTTTCCGCCGGATCGTCCCCGGCGGGCACAGACGGAATGGTTCCTGCACCATCGCCTTCGGCCAGCACAGATGTATAGGTTCCTGCCGGAATTGCCTCCAGCCGTTTCTCGCGGCCGCGCAGCACTGCCGATACAATCGTGTAGATCAGGCAGAACAGAATGAAGACCAGCAATGTCCCCAGAGAGAGGGCGGCTCCCAGCCGCAGTCCCGGCGTCTGATAGCGCAGTTCAATGTCATGACTTCCGGCAGGCAGCAGCACGGCGCTGAACATAGTATCTGCCTTCAAAAGTGAAGTTCGTGTCCCGTCCACATAAACCGACCACCCCGCCGTACAGGGAATCTGCAGGCAGAGGATCTGCGGTGTCTGCAGTTCTATATGACCCGTGATCCGATCAGTCGCATAGCTGCTTTCTGTCTCGTGAATATCCAGATCTGTCAGCGCTGATGCCCGCAGGACCCCGGCCTGCTGCGCATAGTTTGTCATAGGCTGGCACACCGCCTCAACAGATGCAAAGGAATAGGTTCCCTTCTCGGGGAATGTGATCACAACATGATCCACCGCCTGATCCCAATAGCGCATATTGACCAGATAGTCTCTGCGGCCCGTCGTCCAGGGATCCGTCTGTTCCGCATGCCCCAGGATCTTGGATGCAGCGATCCGGTCCCCCGAATACCCGGTCACAGGCAGTTCCACTTTGGTCGCACCCTTTTTGCCCGCGGGCGGAGTGTACCGCAGTCCGCGGATATACAAGCCGGTTTCACACGCATTCATTCCGGCAAAACGTACCGTCATCGTTTTGCCTTCTTCAGCAACTTCCAGGGAGAATTCCTTTCCGCTCTCAACAGGGATCGTTTCCCCCTCGTACTCGATCTGCACCGGGATGCGCACATCCGTGAAGGCAAGAGTGTTCCCGGCAGTATCGCCCGCCGTTCCGGCTCCTGCGGTCTCTTCCTTTTTCACAGTGCTGGTGATCTGTGTAAATCCCTCTCCGGGATCCGACTCCAAAAGGATCCCCTGCATAAGAGCCTGCTGACGCTGCGGAATATCCATCGCGTCATATTCTTCCCTGCTGATCCACTTGTCAGAGGTAAACCCGAAGGGAAGCGCGTACTGGTTTTCGTAGACTTCGCAGGCATACCGGTTCAGACCTGTATTCTCAGGCCATAAGTCCTGATTGCTGTAGGACAGCCCTTCTTTCTTCTGATATCCATAAGGGATACCTTCGGCGTCGCTTCCAAGGAAATAACGGATCCCCGCAATCTCATTCAGCATAGTCCTGTCGTCCAGCGTATCATACTGGTGGACCATCCGGTTGAGCTGCCCGGTTTCATTCATAAACTGTGCTGCCTCCGGATTCGAAAGGCTCCAGTAATACTGGGTATTGGATACCCCGTATAAAAGGGAGGCGTTATTTTCCGGATTGTAGGTCGTATATCTGTAAAAAGGAACCTTTCCGTCTTCATCCGCCTCTGTCTGCAGAAGCTGCCCGTCGATCAGGTCCGCGGCTGCTTTCGCATCCCTTGTCATTGACATGTCGATCTGTGCCCGCGAGAGATATTCTCCGGTCTTGGCCGCTTTATCCGGCGCAAAATTAAAATAGGCTTCAGACGCAACAGAAAGAACAGCACAAATCAGCAGTACTGCCTGCAGACGTACCGATCGTTTTCTCCGGTCCGCCTGTGCCGCGGCCGGACTCCATGCAGCGGTCTTTACCTCGATGTTCCCTGCCGGGATTCCGGGATCGCCCGCTTCGCTTTCTTCCGGTCCCTTTCCCTCCTCAGGCAGGACTCCGGACAGCATAAGGGCCCGTTCTTTTTCCAGAAGCATGGTACGGCCCAGAAGTATTGCCGCCAGACCCAGCAGACTGATGATGACCGCCTGCGCACTTGCCCTTGAAAACGTATATTCCCAGCCGACACAGACGCCGACCGCAGCTGTCAGAAGCAGAAGGACTGCCAGCAGCTTTTTCGAACCTGCCTCTACGATCTCCGGAACCGCCGTCGCTGTGATCGTGCCAACCAGCAGCGCGTAAGCCCACATCCACCGGTTCGCGGGATAAGAAAACCCGTTCATCACATATCCCACTGCCGGTGTCAGGAGAAAGACTGTCAGAACGACAAAGGCGGCCTTTTGGTCAAAATGCTTTCTTTTCTGTGTAAAAAGGAAGAAAACACAAAGCAGAGCTGCCGCGCCGAATCCCATATATGTCCAGGATTCCGACAGGGCCGATGTCCCGTTTGCCACAAAACTGTCAATAAAGTTCCGGTAAAACCATACCGGCCACATGTAATAGCTGTGTTTTTCCGTCCCGGTCCTGGGATCCTGCAAAAAACGCAGAATGACAGGCAGCAGCAAAAATGATGACAGAAGTGTCCCGATCAGGCCGTACCACAGGAAGGAAACTCCGTCCAGGATCACAGCCCCGAAATGGCGAAGGCCGTGTATTCTGACAGAGCGCCAGATCACATACAGGGCAGTCATGATCACCAGCATATAGAAGAAATAGAAATTGCTCACGGCCGTGACAAAAACCATCACCAGGAAAAGCCACGGTTTCTTTTTCCGCAAATACCACTCACATCCGATCAGCAGAAGCGGGAAAAAGACAAAGGGATTCAGGAAGTAATGATGCCGCATTCCCGACATGGTAAAGCCGTTGAAAATATATATGAGCGCACCGATGAGCACTCCGATCCGGTTCTTTCTGCCCATATAAAAGTTGTATGCGCTGAAAGTGATCCCCGCCAGCCAGAAGCGGACCAGCAGCATCAGGTCATGGAAAAGAAGGAGCTTTTCCTCCGGCACGAAAACCGACGGCAGGCTGAAGGGATCGCCAAGCACATAATATGCCAGTGTCGTATACAGATCTCCGCCGTACCCCATCCGCAGTGAAAAAGTGGGAAGATGCCATACGCCCGTCTCCCGGAAATTGCGCAGGACCTCTTTTCCCCACCGGGAGAAATATAAAAGTCCGTAATAGTGCTGACTGATCCCGTCTGTCTGCCAGACAAAACGTCTTTTTTTCAGATAGAACCAGACAAAGATCGTCGCCGCCGTGACAGCAAACAGAACAGTGTAAGCAATATAATAAAGCAGATACTCTTTCCAGCCGAGATTCTTCTCTGCTCCATCCAGGCCGCGCCTGTTTTCCTGCAGCTTTTCCCTTTTCAAGAAGCCCATATATTCCTCCGCAAAAATCCTTTCAGGATGCGCTGCTCCTCTGGTCCCGGAAATATTTCTACCGTTGACAGAATGAAAACCAGTGCATTTCTCAAAAGACATAGTCGTTATGATTTTACCACAGAAACAAGGTTTTCGCTCAAAAAACACACAAGGTTTATGGTCACACCCGTGTGCTTCAGCTCCCTTGTTACAATGTGGTATACTCAAAGCGATGGAATTTTTTTCACACAGCTGTCTGTGCAGGAGCGCCACAAACAGCACTGATCGCAGACGGGAAATCGCCAATATCAGGGTCCATATATGAAAACCTTTGAAATGCGGATCCCCCGTTACCCTGTCACACAAGACGCTCCGGATTGGAGAATTATATCACTATGAAAATCGGCATTATCGGCGCCATGGATCTTGAAATCAGGAAACTCACCGAGGAAGAGATGACTTCTTCCGAGACCGTGGAAAAAGCAGGCATGGTATTTCATGTCGGCCGTCTCGGCAATACCGACGTCGTCATTGTAAAAAGCGGAGTCGGCAAGGTCAACGCAGCCATCTGTGCCCAGATTCTGATCAACTGCTTTGAGGTCACACATCTGATCAACACCGGCATCGCCGGTTCTCTTGACCACAACATCAATATCGGTGACATCGTGGTATCCGAAGATGCCATGTATCACGACATGGATGTCACAGTCTTTGGCTATGAGCCCGGTGTCATCCCGCAGATGGGCACCCCCGGGGGACTCAAAAATTTCCCCGCTTCTCCCGAGATGCGCGCTGCCGCCATTTCTGCATGCAAAGAAGCCGTCCCCGGAATCGGCATCTACGAGGGCCGCATTGTGAGCGGCGACCAGTTCATCTGCACGGCAGAGCAGAAGCACCGGCTTGTGGACACCTTCCATGCACTCTGCACGGAAATGGAAGGAGCCGCCATTGCCCATACCGCCTATCTCAATAAGATCCCCTTTGTCGTCCTGCGGGCCATCTCCGACAAGGCCGATGAAGAGGCGGATGTCTCTTATGAGACCTTCGAGCACCAGGCCGCCGAAAACTGCGCCCGTCTGGTCTCCCGTATGGTCCGCAGCCTGGGTGCCGCCTCATAAGGCTTCATAACTCTTCATAACGCTTTATAACACATTTTACGTTTTTTACGCTTTTTAACGTTTTTTAACGTTTTTTAACGCTTTATAAACCGAGCCAAAAAGCTCCGGCAGCTGCCGGCCCGATCACGATGATCCAGCGGCAGCCTCCGGAGCTTTTCTCTTTTCTCTTTTATCTTTTTTGTCTTTTTTTCTTTCCGTACAGAGTTGTATTTCCGTACAGAATTGTCTTTCAGTGAGGTTTCCTGTCGGCGCCGTTGTCCAGCTCTTCTTTCACCACATAGACAGGCCGGCCCTTGCTCTCTGTATAATTCTTGGCCAGATACTGTCCCAGGATCCCGATTCCCAGAAGCTGTACCCCCGACAGCATCAGGATCAGACATGCGAGTGTCGGAAATCCTGCAACCGGGTCTCCCCAGAGTATTGTCTTGATCACGATGATGATCAGATACAGGATCGACAGTCCGAACACAACAGCGCCTGCTACCGAGGACATGATCAGCGGCTTATTGGAGAAGGCGATGATACCGTCGAAGGCATACATCATCAGTTTCCAGAAATTCCACTTTGACGTGCCGCTTGCCCGTTCTTCCACGACATACGGCATATAATAGGTCTCAAACCCCACCCATGCAAAAATCCCCTTGGAAAAACGGCACTTTTCCGGAAGAGAAAGGATGGCATCCACCACCGGCCTGCGCAGAACCCTGAAGTCGCTTGCGGCCTGCATGATCTTTATATCCGTCAGGCTGTCGATCACCTTGTAAAAAGTCTTTTTAAAGAGAGAGAGGATCCGGCCTTCCTTACGTTCCTGCTGATAAGCCGCAACCGCGTCATATTCCGGATGCTCATCGAGGATCTGCAGCATGTCCACTATATAGGAAGGTTTCTGCTGAAGGTCCGCATCGATGATGGACGTAAAGTCTCCCGTCGAAGCCTCCAGGCCAGCCAGCAGCGCTGCCTCCTTGCCGAAATTGCGCGAGAAGCTGACTACCCGCACCCGGTACTCCGCCCGGTCGCAGAGCGCCCGGAGCTTTGTGATGGTGGCGTCCCTGCTGCCGTCATTCACAAAGATCAGCTCTGTGTCCGACATCAGTTCCTTCCCCAGCGCTTTTACGGTTTCATCATAAAACAGATCGATATTTCCCTCTTCGTTGAAGCAGGGTACAATTACGGATAAATACATGCTCAATCCTCTTCCGCCTGTTTTCTGTTATCGACAAATACAGCCGATCAGCCCGTCTGCAGTCACTTCTTCCTGTCGCGGAACACAATAAAACGACTGATAAAATAATTTCCGATCACGACCAGTACCTGGGTCTCCAGCTTGGCGACCAGCTCATCCTGATGAATGATCTCATATAGTACAAATACACCGCCCACTTCGATGACCATCGTTGCCAGTCTTGCGCCGATAAACCGTACCGCCTCCAGCACCAGTTCGCCGAAACTGCTGCAATGCGAGCGGAATACGATCAGCTTGTTGGTGACATAGGCAAACAGGATCGAGACTGCCACCGAAATAATGTTGCTGATGTTGACATTCAGGTGCACCACCTTGCAGAGAATTGTATAGACCACCAGATTGACCAGCGTTGTACATCCTCCGATAAACAGGTAGCGCATTCCCTCTGAGGTCAGAAGGCGGACCAGACGGTTCCCGGTCCCCGGCTCTGTCACGGCAGTATTCTCTTCATTTGTTTTATCGGCCATTTTATCAGTTGTTTTGTCAGTGATTTTGTCATTTGTTTTGTCCGTGGATTCCAACATAAGATCCTTTCCATCCTGCTGTTCCGGCAGACCACTATGATCTTTTTTTTCTGCCGGCGATCAGTCTGCACAGGCAGTCGATCAGAAAGACTCCAAATACTGCGGCAGAAATATACATTCCTTCACGTAAATAAGGAACCTCATATTTCAGTTCGATCTCATTGCGGCCGTCTACCAGCGGAACCGTAATCATAGTGCCCGCAACCACTTCCGGATTGACGATCTCCCCGTTTCGGGTTGTCTTCCATCCTTTATTGTAAGGTACCAGCAGGCAGACACTCTGCCCCGGCCGTCCTTCCACGCTGCATGTGACATGACCGTTTTCGATCATCAGATTCTCGCGGGGTACTTCCCCTTCACGGATATCATCCACCGCTGCTTTCAGCGCGTCAAGATTCAGCGCATAGAACTGATAATCGCTGAAGGGTGCCATCTCATCCGAGCGGAATACCACTGTCCTGACATCCTCCTTATTTGCGGTATCGGCAGAAGCAAGCACTTCCCGATCATAGGCTGCGGCTGCTGCTTCCAGCTCCGCTCTCTGCTGCTGCACTTCACTCAAAACCGGCGCGTCTGCTGCCTCCGCCAAATCCCCGGAGTCGCCGCCTGCTGCAGCGGCAGCTTTCTCTGTCTCCGCTTCTGCTTCTGCTTTTGCTTTCGCGGCTGCCTGCAGACTTTGAGATGCAGTTGACTTCTCCTGCTCCAGACGGCTCCTGATCAGGAATGCTGCAGGAGACTGCCACCGGCAGTATCCAAAGGACTCCGTGCCGTTGACAGACATCAGTCCCGACATTTTGCCGGTATTGGTCCAGAGAAGGTTGCCGTATGCAAGGTATTTTCCTGCAGGTACGTAGACATTGAAAAAGGCCATATTCCCTTTGTTTACCCTGGTCCAGGAAAGCGGCGTGTACAGCTCTGTCTGCTTGCCGCTGAGGGTGGAAAACAAAGCTTCCTGATAAGCAAATGTACTGTCATAGCGCATGGTCGGAAGCTTTGCCCCGTCATAGGTAAATGCCATAGGGAGCGCATAAGGGTTGCGGTAGACTGCTCGCCCATTAAATGCTTCCACGCCCTCCACGGGCTCCAGCCCCTGAATCGGCGTACTCTGCAGATAGTATTTGACTCCAAGGAATGAATCCGAAGCCACTACGGGGTCGCGGACGATCAGCATGCATCCTGCCTCATCCCGGTATCCCAGTTTCCACATCAGGTCGATCTGTGCATTATCCGGACTCGATGTATAAGCCGCATTGGACCAGTAATTCTGGGCCAGCGAATCATTAAAGTAAGCGGTCAGGTCATCCTCCTGATGCCAGCGCGTTCTGTCCTGGGCGATGCGGTAATAGCCGTCATCCACAGCATTAAGCTGTGACAGCTGGCTCTGCATTCCCTTCGAGTACTCCATATAGAGCTCCTGCGAATCGTCCAGGTGGCTCTTCCAGAACATCCAGGCATTTGCCCCGAGCTCTGCTGCCGTAACCGCCAGAAGCAGAATTCCGGCCGCCAGCCGTACCAGTCCCCGCAGGCTGACAATCCCCTTTCCTTCCTTGGGCTTGACGGCGATCAGCAGCAATGTCAAGATGGCAAGGACTAGGGATGCACCCGCTGTCGCGACAAGCGCTGTATGATCTTTCAGCAGGGTGGAAAACTGAGATGTGATATCTCCTGCGTGGATCCCGTTCAGTTTCAGGACACCTGCCGCATATGCCAGCGAAAGCAGGACCACGAAGACTTTGGACCAGCGGTCCTCCTCCGCCCTGCTCAGATATGCTCCCGCACCAAAAAGAAGAACAAAGGCGATCAGATAACTGTATCTGTACCAGTAACTGTCCGCTCTCTTCATAAGTGAGAAAATCAGCATAGCAGGTTTCCACTGCAGCATGAGGAAGCAGACGCCCAAAAGGATAATATAGGCAATTTTCTGCCGGATCCTGCAGGAGCCGGAAAACAACAGTGCGATCGAGCCGAACACGGCAATCCCACCACAGAAAAGAGCTGCATATCCGTAGGAACTCATGGTTCCGATCACATAACCCCGTACGGCCGACAGCAGGTCACCGGTAAACTCCATGGAAAATTCTATATTCTCATACTGGCCTTTTCCCTGCCGGAGCGCACTGATCGTCGGAAGGAACAGGATCGCACTCATTGCGACTCCAATTCCCATTCCCCAGCAATACCGGCAGAAAGATACCACAAAATCAGTGATTCCGATCGTGGTCCCCGAAGCATACCTGCCTGCGCCGCTGTATTTCCGGACCGCGGAATCAGTGCCTTTTACCTTAAGGCCCGCCATAAAATCGTCCCGGAAGAAGTATTCAAACAGAAACCAGATCCCGGAGAACAGGCAGCTGACACCCGCTATATACCAGTTGCAGAAAATACAGAAGGTTACAGCGAGTACCAGTCTCCAGATTGTTTTTCTGTGAAGCACCTCATACACTCCCAGCAGGATCAGAGGAAGCATATACGCTCCATCCAGCCACATAATATTGCTGCTCTGCATGACCATATACTGCATCAGACCGTAGCCCATGGAAAGCGCGAGCACAAATACCGGACGGATCCTGTTGGCAAAACGGCGCTGCAGATACCAGCAGAAGGTCGCACCGGCCGTCCCCAGTTTCAGGGCAACTGCAATATCAAAAAACTTATAGACGCCTTCTTTTCCAAAGAAATACAAAAGAAGATTAAACGGAGATGCCAGATAATAGCTGAACAGACCAACCGAACTTCCGCCAAGCATATTGCTGAAATCATAGGCCAGAGACCGGGTCCCGTGCAGAACATCTACATAATATGTAAAGAAATCGATATACTGGATCTTCGCATCATCAATAGCAGCCGACTTGGAACCAAAGGGTTCCATTCCCAGTTTGAAAAAGACGAAATTGACAATCCCAAAAACTGCAAAGAACGAAACGCAGCACAAAAGAAAGCGTGCAAACCAGTTTCGGCGCACCGGAGGAAATTCCTTCTTGGCCTTCTTAGTTGTGACGCTCCCGTCCGTGTCCGGAGACACAGCCAGTGGCTCAGTATTATCTATATTATCTGTATTATTTGTTGTCAAAGAATCACTCATACAGGATCTCCTGTTACATCATCGAAATTAATATACAGGTACTTTTATTCCTTCAATATTTCATTTTATGCGACAAGCGCCTTATTGGCAACTAAAACAGGTTAGAGCTCTTCCAGGGTATAAAATGATTATAGCCCTTCCGGGGGCTTCATGATAAAAAATAACTCCTATGCGGATTTCTCTGCATAGGAGACAAAAAAACATGCCCAGAGCCGGAATCGAACCAGCGACACGAGGATTTTCAGTCCTCTGCTCTACCAACTGAGCTATCTGGGCATAGTAGCGGGGGGAGGATTTGAACCTCCGACCTTCGGGTTATGAGCCCGACGAGCTTCCAGACTGCTCCACCCCGCGTCATTATAGACGCCATATTGAACTATAAAATCCTTCTGACGATTGAGTGGATGGGGGTGGATTCGAACCACCGAAGTCACTGACAACAGATTTACAGTCTGCCCCCTTTGGCCACTCGGGAACCCATCCAAATTAATTATAAAAGCCGATGATCGGACTCGAACCGATAACCTGCTGATTACAAATCAGCTGCTCTGCCAATTGAGCCACATCGGCAAATCCAACCGGTTAGAAAAAGAGTGGGGCCTACAGGGCTCGAACCTGTGACCCCCTGCTTGTAAGGCAGGTGCTCTCCCAGCTGAGCTAAGACCCCGGTTAACTTTACCCTCTGATTCATTCAGAGCATAAAATAAACGACCTGAACGGGACTCGAACCCGTGACCTCCGCCGTGACAGGGCGGCGTTCTAACCAACTGAACTACCAGGCCATTTGTGATATTCACCGTATCACTGAGATTGGATTATATCACACCTTTTGGTGTTTGTCCATACCTTCAAAACTGAATAGAAAACTTTTTTTATCAAACTCGCGTGAAATCTCGACGCTGCTTAAGCCCGCATTCTTAAAGAATACTGAGGATAAGCA
>ONXK01000125.1 GCA_900321785.1 uncultured Lachnospiraceae bacterium
GTTTTCCTCCTCGGACCACTCAAGAAGCGGGAAGTCCACGACCCAGAGGAAATTGAACTGGTTGTGGTCGATAAGGCCCAGATCCTCGCCCAGTTTCAGGCGCAGAGCGCCCAGGACGTTCCAGACAATACCGTTTTTATCCGCAGCGAAGAAGAGAAGGTCGCCTGCCTCGCCGCCCATGCGGCTGACCAGTGCCTGAATCTCCTCCTCGGAGACAAATTTTGCAAAGGAGCACTTGACGGATCCGTCTTCTTTAAGCTGGATATAGGGAAGGCCTTTTGCACCGTTACCGCGTGCCATCTCGACGATCTTGTCGATCTGTTTGCGGCCCATGCCGCCCTGTCCCTTGGCATTGATGCCGCGGACACTCCAGCCCTTTTTGGAAGCTGCGTCAGCGAAGACACCGAAACCGCAGTCTTTCACAAGATCGGTGACCTCCACCAGCTTCATGCCGAAACGGGTGTCGGGCTTATCCGAGCCATAGTCATTCATGGCGTCGATCCACTTCATGCGGGGGAAGGGGCGCTGGACATGCAGGCCGATGGCGCGCTCCACCACATACTCGATCAGGCGCTCGTTGACATCGATGACATCGTCGATATCCACGAAGGAGAGCTCCATGTCCGCCTGTGTGAACTCAGGCTGACGGTCCGCACGAAGGTCCTCGTCGCGGAAGCATCTTGCGATCTGGAAATATCTGTCGTAGCCGGAGCACATGAGCAGCTGCTTGAAAAGCTGGGGAGACTGGGGCAGCGCATAGAAAGTGCCGGGCTTGACACGGCTGGGCACCAAATAATCGCGGGCGCCTTCGGGTGTGGACTTGCAGAGGATGGGCGTCTCGATCTCGAGAAATCCTTCTTTATCCATAAAGGTACGCATATCCTGCACGATGCGGCTGCGAAGCATCAGCTTGCGCTGCATATCAGGCCTGCGCAGGTCAAGGCTTCTGTACTGAAGACGAAGCTCTTCCTTGGTGTTGCTGTTCTCTACGATATGGAAGGGCGGCGTCTCGGATTCGGAAAGAATCCTGGTATCTGTCACGCGCACTTCGATCGTGCCGGTAGGCAGGTTTTTGTTCACAGCGCCGCTGCGCAGAGTGACTGTGCCGGTTGCCGCAACGACGAACTCGGCGCGCATCTTCTCTTCATAAATCAGCTGGATCAGACCGCTTCTGTCGCGAAGGTCCACAAAGACGATGCCGCCCTTGTTTCTCTGCTTGGCGACCCAGCCCATCACTGTCACTGTTTTTCCAACATACTCTTCTGTCAGCTCGGCGCACCGGCATGTCCGGTGCAGTCCTTTCATCGATTCTGCCATAGCTTTTATCTGTCGTTCCTTTCTGTAAAAATACAGTATTTTCAAGATGCCGGGCGCATTCTCTGCGGATGGCGCAAAGTCTCCGGCATCTCATTCTCTTTATTCTCTTATTTGAGAGGATTTGTGTAAAACTCCTCGAACTCCTCATAGCCGCGGTCCCTGAGCTGCTGCTTCTGGAATTTCTTGTTTTTGGCCATTCTGGCAAGCAGGACCTGCCTGCCTCCCGCGCGCTCCTGCTGCGCTTTCTGCATAGCTTCCTTCATGCGGTCCGCAGGGAGATTCTTCTCCAGAAGGAAAGCGACCTTGGCGGGACTGCCGGGGATCTTAAAGCCCTGCTCCATGAGGATCAGGATGATTCGCTCAAAGCCGATAGAGAAACCGCAGGCCGGGACATCCTTTCCGGTAAATTTGCCGACCATGGCGTCGTAGCGGCCGCCGCCTCCGCAGCTGATACCCAGCTCGGGCATAGCGATCTCAAAAATCGTGCCTGTGTAGTAACCCATGCCGCGAACGATGGTGGGGTCGAAAACGATCCGGAAATCCGCCTCTTTGACGCCGTCAACGCTCTCAATGACGGTGCGCAGGTCGGAGATCACCTGGGGATCGATCACTTCCGTCAGCTTCTCATCCAGATATGCCAGCTGGTCTTCCGCTTCTTCCAGGCCCTTGAACAGACCGATATAGGCATCCGTGCTCTCCTGTGTGAAGCCGCTTTCAACAAGCTCCCTCGCAGCGCCATCCATGCCGATCTTGTCCATCTTGTCGAGGATGATAAAGACTTCACCGAAACGGTCCTCGGGGAAACCGCAGGCAGCCGCCATTGCCGCAAGAATCCTGCGGTCATTGATGCGGATCTGGAAGCCCTTAAAACCAAGTCTGCCCAGGGTCGTGGTCGTTGCCAGGATCAGCTCGATCTCCGCGAGATTTGTTGCCTCGCCGATAATATCGATATCACACTGCATGAACTGGCGATAGCGCCCCTTCTGGGGACGGTCTGCGCGCCATACATTGCCCATCTGCAGAGCCTTAAACGGCATGGGAAGCTCATTGGCATGATTGGAATAGTAGCGGACCAGCGGTACAGTCAGGTCATAGCGCAGACCGCCGTCCACCAGATCCTCTTCGGATTTTGCCGACTCAATTTTGAGTTTTTCTCCGCGTTTGAGAATCTTGAAAATAAGCTTCTCGTTGTCGCCGCCCTGTTTGCTGGTCAGGTTTGCGATGTTCTCAACACAGGGTGTTTCAATTGAGGAAAAGCCGAATTCCGCATAGGTTTTCTTGATCACGGAGATTGCGTAATCACGGATCTCCATCTCCTCAGGCATAATATCCTTCATACCGGTGACAGGTTTCTTAATCAGTGCCATGTTGATCCTCTCTTTTTATTCAAGACTCGGCCGGGATCTGGCGCAGCTTTGCCCGAAAAGGCATCCGCCGCACAGCGGGGAGATACTCCCCGTCCGCATTTTTTGCTGCTTTTGCAGTTCCCGCAGACGGCCGGTATATGTCCTATTGACAGACAGCTTTATATTTTAAACTTTTTCCCGGATATTTTCAATAATAATCATTTCCCTTTGCCTATAAATTATCATTTCCCTTTGTCCATAAATCTGTCCGGAATCTGTCCGGAAATTCATCCCGGATCAGTATGAGATCATTACGGAAATCCATTCGGAATCTGTCCGGAATCAGTATCCGGAAATCAGCTTTCCCAACCGATTGTTTTTGTCCACTTTTTTATTGCGCGGGTATATAATAGAAATGAGGATAAACACAGCCTCCCTGCCCATGAGAAAAACAGTTACAAGTCACACCCTGGTCAGGGTGTGGCCGGAAACGAAGAATAATTGATCGGGCAGTTTATATGTGCAGTTCATTTACGTTTGGAGGATAAAAATGGCATCAAAAATCTATGAGTGCATTTCCAGGATTGCTGACCGCATCATTGAAAACAAAGATTATCTCACGGAGCTTGACCGCGAGATCGGAGATGCCGATCACGGCATCAATATGGCAAGAGGTTATTCGGAGGCACTTGAACAGCTTGACAAGGAAGACGGCGATCTCAGCGCAGTGCTGAAAAAGACCGGCATGATCCTGCTCTCCAATGTCGGCGGAGCATCCGGTCCCCTGTACGGCACAGCCTATATGAAAGCCTCCAAGACGGTTGCAGGAAAAGAGGAACTCTCTGTAGAAGACGGCAAAGCAGTCTTCGAAGCAGTCATCGGCGGCATTAAACTCCGCGGCAAAGCAGAACGCGGCGAAAAAACCATGCTGGACGCGATCATCCCCGCCTATGAGGCCTACTGCCAGGCAGCAGATGCAGGCAGTTCTCTTACAGAGTGCCTGGATGCCATGTGTGCAGCCGCGGCGGAAGGTGCGGAATTTACAAAGACCATCCGTGCGACCAAGGGGCGTGCCAGCTATCTGGGCGACCGCAGCATCGGACATCAGGATCCCGGCGCCACTTCCGCCCTTCTGACAATGGAAGCGATCAGGGACTTTTTCAAGGCATAAAGACATAGCCACAGGAGCGGAAAAATGGTTGGAATTGTCATTGTATCCCACAGTAAACTTGCCGCGGAAGGAATCCGCGAACTGGCGTCCCAGATGGCGGGCCCCGATCTGAAGCTCATCGCTTGCGGCGGTATGCAGGACGGAAGCATCGGAACAGATGCTGTCAGGATCCGGGATGCAGTCATAGAAGCAGGCGGAGACGGAAAAGACGGCGTCTGTGTACTCGTCGATCTAGGGAGCGGTATCATGAGCGCGGAAACCGCTATTGAACTGCTGGAGTTTGATGATGAATATGCCGGTCTCCCTGTCCGGATCGCGGATGCGCCTGTACTGGAGGGCGCTGTAAGCGCTGCCGTCTCTGCATCGTCCGGTGACACACTTGACGCTGTCATCTCCGCCGCGGAAGAAGCCCGCGGAATGAAAAAGCTGCAGTGACATCCATCCTGCACCAATCAAATAATGGAGGGTAATGAAATCATGAAAAAACTGATCAATGACGTCGACAATGTAGTGAACGAGATGCTCAATGGTATGACAGCGGCCTATCCGCAGTATATCGAACGGGTGCCCGGCACAGATGTCGTCATCCGCACCGGCGCAAAAAAGACGGACAAAGTCGTCCTGATCAGCGGCGGCGGAAGCGGACATGAACCTGCCCATGGCGGATATGTCGGCAAAGGCATGCTTGATGCAGCGGTGGCAGGCGCGGTCTTTACCTCTCCCACTCCCGACCAGGTCTATGAGGCGATCCATGCAGCAGAGTGCGGCAAAGGCGCCCTCCTGATCATTAAAAACTATACCGGAGATGTGATGAACTTCGAGATGGCCGGAGAAATGGCTTCCGATGAAGATATCCTTGTCGACCAGGTGATCGTAGCCGATGATGTCGCTGTTGAGAATTCCACCTGGACCACCGGCCGCCGCGGCATAGCGGGCACTGTCTTCGTGCACAAGATCGCGGGCGCCTGCGCGGAGACAGGCGCAGACCTCCCCGAAGTCAAGCGTGTCGCGGAAAAGGTCATCGCCAATGTCCGCTCGATGGGCATGGCTGTCTCCCCCTGCACCGTCCCCGCTGTCGGAAAGCCCGGCTTTGATCTGGCAGAGGACGAGGTGGAGATCGGAATCGGTATCCATGGCGAGCCCGGAACACACCGGGAAAAGATTACCCCTGTGAACAACACGGCAGACCACCTTGTCGGCAAGATCCTCGATGAAGGAATCTATGCAGAGGGCGATGAAGTTGCCGTCATGGTCAACGGCATGGGAGCGACTCCTCTGAGCGAGCTCTTTATCGCAAACCTGCGCGTCAATGAAATCCTCGCAGAGAAAAAGATCAAAATCTACAAGACCCTTGTCGGCAACTACATGACCTCCCTTGACATGGCCGGCTTCTCTGTGACCCTGCTCAAACTCGACGATGAGCTCAAAGCTTTCCTGGATGCTCCCGCCGACACCCCTGCCTATAAAGAGGTCTGACCGACACTTTTTCATCCATCACAATTATCAGGAGGTCCAATGTCATTTCTGGATTTTTTTAAAACTGTAGATATCAACCAGGAAGTCAACCGCTGCCGGACGACCAAGGGAGCCGTCCTTGTCGATGTCCGTACAGAAGATGAATACCGCAGCGGCCATATCGGAGGCAGCCGCAACATCCCGCTGGCGAAAATCGACAATGCCGTAAATCTGCTGCATGACAAAAATGCTCCGATCTTTGTCTATTGCCAGAGCGGCTCCCGCAGCAAAACAGCCGTTTCCAAGCTCAAAAAGCTCGGCTATACCAACGTCACCAACATCGGAGGCATAGAATCTTTCCAGGGACAGATCCAGAGAGGAAAGCGGTGATTTCTCACTCAGAGCCACCTTTCAACCAACCTTTTCATATGGGTTTCGCGCTTTCCGTCTCGTATGGTTTTCCCACTTGTGGACATGGTCTCACGTTCACAAATATGTATGAATAAACTACGCGCCGCTCCGCGCCATGGGCGCTCTCGCATCGCTGTTTATTCACACTTTCCGATGTAAAACATGTATATAGAACGTCAAAAGGCACCGGTTCGCCGGCGCCTTTTATGATCTCATAATTCAGTATGCTTTCGCTTACCTTCTAAAAAAAAGCAGTCCTTTCTTCGGAGTTTTCTTTTGGGTCAGTTTCCGCCCCGCAAATCTCATTGCCCCGCCGAAGATACGGCGAAGGATCCCGCGCTTTCTTTTCGGTGCCCTGACTGATGCAGCAACAGCGTTCTTTCTTGCAAACAAACCGCGGCGCTTTGTGTTGGCAGCGACCTGAGAATCTTCTTCTCCCCGCCCGCGGAAGATACCCGTTTTAAGATATGAAGCAGCCGCCAGGACAGCCAGGAGTCTGGCAGCTTTTCCGCCTATGCCTGCCCTGCGCCTTCTCCTTCTTCTCTTTTTCAGAACTTTTAAGGCGATCAATTCTGCAGCTTTTCTGCGCAGCTTCCTTTTGCGTCTGCTCATATTCCTGTCCTCTTTTTGCTGTGCACGCAGAAGGAACAGTGGCGTGGTCATTTGCCGCTCACTTCTGCTAATCCTTTTTTCCTCTGCCTGTACCATCATTTGATCGTATCAG
>ONXK01000151.1 GCA_900321785.1 uncultured Lachnospiraceae bacterium
GCTGATTCCCACATCCATAAGAAGGTGGGTATTGTCAGATCCCACATAGATACAATTGCCGCTGCTTCCGCTGGCAATGCTTTCAAATCGCATATTCTTTCTTTTCTCTTTCCCTGATTATTTTGGTTTTTTCCTGATGAGTTTTCCTCATGATTTTTCCCGATGAGTTTCCCTCATGGTTTTTCCCGATGAGTTTCCCTCATGGCTTTTCCTGATGAGTTTTCCTCGTGGGTTTTCCTGATGAGTTTTCCCCGCGGGTTTTTGAGTTTAACGTTTTTTCGAAATACCGTAAGCAGCGAGGGCCCGGTCGACCTGGGCGCAGGATATTTCGAGGCTTCCGCTGTTGTCTATAACGCTATAACGACGTCCGCGTTCTCCCGGAAGGTCTGCTCGGAGAGCTGGCTGCGGAAAATATTGTCAATCTTCTGGTCGCTGTAGCCGCGGGAGGCTTTAAGACGTCTGCGTCGTTCTTCCTCATCGCAGTAAATATACCACATTGCGTCAACATTTTCACCGTATCCGCACTCAATGAGAAGGGCGGCCTCGACGACGAAGAAATCAAGCACACCGGCTTCTTTCTCTTTTGCAAACGCACTCAGTATATACTTTTTGACCGCGGGATGCACCAGCTGATTGACTTTGTTTAAAAGGTCGGGCTCGGAAAAAATCCTGCGGGCCATCTCGGGATTGTTGATCCTGCCGTCCTCCATGGTGATCGCGGCTGGAACCTGGCCGGATGCGGGGTCCGCGGCGGGGTATTCTTCGAGAAGCCTGATCAAGGGCTCGTAAATCGCGCCGCCGGGTGCCTCAAGGGCGCGGGCTGCGTCGTCCGCAAGCAGGATCCGGCAATTGTAATTGGCCTGCATGTAGTTGAGTATCTCTGATTTTCCGGCGCCTACGCCGCCGGTTACACCGATCAGTTTCAATGCTGTTTCCTCTCTGGTTGATTATGGATTTGTTATATGAGCCAAGGGACAAATGAGGGCACATTGCATGCTTGCATGCATATGGGCACTCATGGGTCCCGCCAAACATGAGGAAGGAGCCATTTTTCATAGAAAAATGAGGGGATTCCGAATGTTTGAAGCGATTTTGGAGCGCATAGCGCGTAAAAAGCGCGGGGCTCACACTGCAATGAAGGACACATCAGGACCGTCCCCATGACACATATTGTGGCTGTCGTTTTTCTGAATTCATATCATGGAAAAAAGACACAAAAGGACCGTCCCCATGACACACCCAAAAGGACCGTCCCCATGACACCGTGACACAAAAGGACCGTCCCCATGACACACCCGTGACACACCGTGTCTCATTTTGCGAGGTACCAGTCAGTGCCGTTGTGTACGTCGGTCTCCAGGCGGACTGAGAGGTCCGCGGCATTTTCCATCTCCTCTTCGAGGATCAGGCGGACCTGTTCTTCTTCGCCGGGTGCTGTCTCGATGAGGAGTTCGTCATGAATCTGGAGTATGAGCCTGGAGCGGAGCTGTTCGCGCGCAAGGCGTTCCCAGACGCGGATCATGGCGATCTTCATAATATCGGCAGCTGATCCCTGGATGGGAGAATTCATGGCGACGCGCTCGCCGAAGGAGCGCTGCATGAAGTTGCTGGATGTCAGTTCCGGGATGGGGCGGCGTCTGCCGAACATGGTCCTGGCATATCCGCTGGTCCTGGCGGACGCGACGAGGTTGTCCAGAAAGATCTTGATGCCCGGATAGGTCTTGAAATAGGCCTTGATATATTCGGATGCCTCGGCGCGTGAGATCGAGAGGCCCTGGGACAGGCCGAAGGAGCTGATGCCGTAGACGATACCGAAGTTGACAGCCTTGGCATTTCGCCTCTGGAGAGGGGTGACCTCTTCAAAGGGAGTGTGGAAGACCTTGGAGGCCGTGATGCGGTGGATGTCTTCGTTTTCTTTGTATGCTTCGATCAGGCCGGGGTCGCCGGACATGTGGGCCAGGATGCGGAGCTCGATCTGGGAGTAGTCCGCGTCGGTAAAGGTATATCCGTCACAGGGAACGAATGCTTTGCGGATCTGCCTGCCGAGTTCCGTCTTCATAGGGATATTCTGCAGGTTGGGATCCGTGGAGCTGATGCGTCCTGTGGCGGTAATGGTCTGGTTGAGTGTCGTATGGATCCTCTGGTCATCGGCCACAAAAGCCATAAGGCCCTCCGCATAGGTGGAGCGGAGCTTGGTGAGGCCGCGGTACTCAAGGATATCATTGACGACAGGGTATTCGGGCGCCAGTTTTTCCAGGACGCCTGCGGCTGTGGAGTAGCCGGTTTTGGTCTTTTTGCCGCCGGGGAGTCCCATCTTTTCAAAGAGGACCTCGCCCAGCTGTTTGGGAGAGGCGATGTTGAAGGTCTCTCCGGTCTCTTTGTAGATCTGCTGCTCGAGTTCATCGATCCTGCCGCTCAGGCTCTCGCTGTAGGCGCGCAGGGCATCGGGCTCAATGCGGACGCCCAGCCTTTCCATGTCGGCAAGAACAAAGGTCAGAGGCCGTTCGATTCCGGTGTAAAGTTCCCACATGCCCTGTTCCACAAGTTTGTCACGGACGGGGACTGCGGTCTTTAACAGGACATCAGCAGCACGGCAGGCGTAATTGATGACTGCTTCTGTGTCATCTTCAAGCGCCTTGGACCAGGTCTTTTTATTGAAAAGCTGTTTTCTGGTCTGCAGGGACTGGCCAAGGTATTCGCTGGCAATGTCCTCGATCTCATAGTCATTTTTGAGGGGATTGGCCAGATAGCAGCACACGAGGAGGTCCATGATGCCCTCAAGGCGTACTTTCTGTCTGAATTCCGCTGCGGAATCAATTCCCCAGAGAGGCATATGTTCTTTATGGGAAAAGAGGGCCAGGATCACATTCTCCTGCGCGGAATCTTCCGGCTTATTCTCTCCGTTCAAGTCCGTCTGCGGACCAGCCGCCTCAGTTCCCTCCGGCCTGATTTCCTGCCTGCGGCTGTCAGGGACTGCATCACGGACTGCAATGCGGATGTTTTTAAAAAACTCTTTAAGGTCTTCGGATGAGAGGTCCTCTCCGACACGGATAAAAAAGTTTGTATTATCTGCAAAAGCAGAAGGTCCGCAGGAAACAGCGGCCCCCAGAAGGGCTGTCTGTTCTTTCATACCGTAACCTGCGCGGTCCTGGACCGGCCAGATGCCGACAACAAAGGGACTTGCGCCCTGGTGATTTGCGCGGATCGCGGACAGGATATTCTGTTCGAGTTCCGACAGGTCTTCTCTTTTTTCAATGACGGAAACAGTAAAGTCTTCCATCTTTTCCTCGGTGACATCGCGGTCAAAGCGGGAAAGGAAATTTTTGAAGCCCAGTTCCGTACACAGCTCAAAAGCCTCGCGGGTATAAAAATCCTCTGCGGCGGCTTTTTCGGTGTCCAGTTCGACATCGCAGTCTGTCTTGATGGTCACGAGGAAGAGGCTCATGCGGGCTTTGTCCTCGTTTTCAGCAAGATTCCTGTGCAGGGCAGGCTTTTTGATCTCATCGATATGCGCATAGACGCCGTCTACAGAGCCATAGTCCTGAATCAGGGAAATCGCAGTCTTCTCTCCTACCTTGGGGACGCCGGGGATGTTGTCCGAAGAGTCGCCCATGAGGGCCTTTACCTCGATGAACTGCAGGGGTGTAACGCCGTATGTGTCGATGACCTGCTGTGTGCGGAAATCATCGATGGTGGTCTGGCCCTGGCGGGTGCGGGGGATCCTGATGGTAATGCGGTCCGTAGCGATCTGCAGAAGGTCGCGGTCGCCGGACAGAAGGACGACATCCATGTCCTGTGCTTCTGCCTTTTTGGCAAGGGTCCCGAGGATATCATCGGCTTCGAGTCCTGCCTGCTCGCGGATCTCAATACCCATGGCAGTGAGCATTTTTTTCATCAAAGGGACCTGTTCACGGAGTTCCTCCGGCATGGCTTTACGGGTTCCCTTGTATTCCGCATAGGCCTCATGGCGGAAGGTCGGTGCATGAACGTCGAAAGCAACTGTCAGATAGTCCGGCTTCAGTTCGTCCAGCTGGCTGAAAAGGATGTTCAAAAATCCGTAGACCGCACCGGTATGCATGCCTTTTGCATTGGTCAGATCCGGCATTCCGTAGAAAGCCCGGTTCAGGATACTGTGGCCGTCTACAAGCAGAAGCTTCTTTTTATACGTCTCACCCATGACAAATCTTCTCTCTTTCCATCAGGTTTACAGGTACTGCAATATCAATACTTCTGTTTTAAAAAATCACATCAGATACAGGATAACTGTCGCTATAAAGGTAACAATGGCGACGCTCTCAAAGGCGCCGGCGATGATCGCCAGGCGGGTTCTCCCCTTCAGGAGTTTCCTCTCCTTTTCAATCAGCGCGGGAAGTTCTTTGGAAAGGTTGACCTCCTGCCCGGCATCTTGCTGGTCAAAGACCTTTGACACAAGGTACTGGATTTCCAGTTCCTCCCGGCATCCCTTGCATCCGTCGAGATGCTCCAGAAATATACGTAAGGAGTTATTATCAAGAGTGTCCTGCATGAAAGCGGGAATCATGCCGGAAAAATCCTTGCAGGTCATGTATCGATCCTCCAAACAGCTTTTGATCAGCAGCCTGTTCTGAACAGCCGTTTACTGTTATTATCTTTTCATCTATATCGTTCATCACAGCAGCTGTCTGCGCTGCTTTTTTCTTACGTGCAATGTATTTTACCACAATCGCCAACTATTGAAAATGTCCCCTCTCAATGTCCCCTCTGATTATATAACGATCTCCCTCTGATTATATAACGATCTCCCTCTGATTATATAACAGTCGATTATATTGCCTCGATTAAATAACAGTGCAGGTATCCTCGCTGATCATATAAAAAAGCATTTTTGCGGAAGAAAAAGATAGTTAAGCATATTTTACGGAAGAAAATAAAAATAAACATATTTTGCGAGAGGAAACAAAATTAAGCATATTTTGCGAAAGAAAATAGAATTATACATATTTTGCGAGAGAAAAAGAAAATAAAGCATGGACATTTTTAATTATTGTATACAAGGATACGAAGTGTTTTGTTGAAAGGAGCTATCATGACCGGATTTGAACCTGATCACTTCCACGATGACAGTATTCTGGCTCGTTATTATGGTCGTTCGTCGATGTTTACCAACATCCCGAATAACCTTTTCAGTGAATATAATGTAAAAAAAGGTCTTCGAAACGAGGACGGTACAGGTGTCAGGATCGGTCTGACACGAATCGCGGATGTCGTCGGTTATAAGACGGATGAGAACGGCAAAGTAATCCCCTGTGAGGGCGATCTGCTCTACCGCGGTTATTCCATCAAGGACCTGATCAAAAACCGTCAGAAGAACTACGGCTTTGAGGAGACTTGTTTCCTGCTCCTGTTCGGATATCTGCCCAACAGGGAGGATTTTGAGAATTTCAAGACTTCTCTGTCCCTGCGCTATGAGCTGCCGGAAAGTTTCCTCGCCAATGAGCTCCTGCTCAAGCCTGCCAGGAACCTGATGAATAAGCTTCAGTCCGCAGTTCTTTCTCTCTACAACTATGATGAATCGCCGGATGAGACAGATGTCTACCAGAATCTGCTCAAGGGAATCAACCTGATCGCGAAGTTCCCTGCGCTGGGATGTTATGCCTACTACACCAAGGTACATTCCTTTGACCGCAGCTCTCTGATCATCCACTATCCCCGCCGCGATTATTCCATGGCGGAGAATATCCTCTATATGCTTCGCCCGGACGGAAAGTTTACCGATCATGAGGCAAACCTGCTCGATGCGATCCTTCTGATCCATGCGGATCACGGCGGCGGTAACAACTCGACTTTCACAAACGTCGTTGTCGGTTCCACGGGTACAGATCTGTACTCCGCGCTGAGCGCATCCATCGGCTCCCTGAAAGGTCCCAAGCACGGCGGTGCCAATATTTCTGTCGCCAGAATGATGCGCCAGATCATTGCGGACACGGATTACACTGCCAATAAGGATCAGCTGCGGGATATCATCAACCGGATCCTGGACAAGGATTATTATGACCACAGCGGTCTGATCTACGGCTTCGGCCACGCAGTCTACACTCTGAGCGATCCCCGCGCAGAGATCCTGCGCAAGCTCTGCAGGAATCTGGCAGAGGAACAGGGCTGCATGTACAAGTTCACTTTCTACAAGCTGTTCGAGGATACAGTCCGGGAAGTCTCCATGGAGCGTATGGGACACGCCATTCCCTCCAAC
>ONXK01000036.1 GCA_900321785.1 uncultured Lachnospiraceae bacterium
TTTTCGTCCCGCAGCGGAAAGAGCCCGCTCAGGGTACCGGTGATCACCGGAAAAATAAATGCGATCAGCTGTATCATTCTTTCATCTCCCTACCTGCTTTGTGCAAAATATCTGCGTTTCAGACTTCCCTTATCCAAACATTTTCAGTCCCTGCTCGATCAGATCGATCACGACCCAGGAAAACAGTCCCAGGAACAGGTTCATAGCTCCGAGAATAAACATGGGAAAAATGTATCCGAGACTGTGATGTGTCCGTATATTAGATTTATGGACCGTCTGGTGAGGATCGGAGTAGATCCGGATCAGGGTCCTGATAAAGTAGATGGCGTTCAGCAGTGAACTGGCCCCCAGGGCCAGAATCACAACGATCAGTTTGACATGGCTGCCGCTCTCGACACCAGCCAGCGCAAACTGAAGCTTTGAGGAAAAACCGGCAAACAGAGGAATTCCGATCATGGATAAGGCGGCGATCAGGAAAGAGAAACCTGCCTCTTTATTTCTGAGCGCGCTCGACTGCAGCTTCTTGAAGAGAAGACTGTTGTCGGAGACCTCTGCAAGACGGGGTGTCGTCAGAAAGAGCATGGATTTGGTCACAGCATGGGCCATGATATGGAAGAAAGCTGCCGTATAGCCTGCTATTCCGCCAAGTCCTATTCCCATGAAGATATAGCCGACCTGGGCGGCAGAGGAAAATGCCACCATCCGGTTGATGTTGTTGGCATGCATCGCCTCCAGGGACCCGACGACCATGCCTATGACGCCGAGGACCAGAAGGATCGTTTTGATCGGCATTCTTTCAAATACCGAGATTCCGATCGCCCGGTAGAACACCTTGATCAAAAGCACGATGTAAGCTTTTGATACCAGCGAGGAAAGAATACTGGCCGAGGTGGGTGTTGACCATCCGTAGGAATCCGGCATCCAGAAGTGGAATGGAAAGAGGCCGCTCTTGATGGACAGGCCGATGGTAAGGATTCCGGTGCTGATGGTGAGGACCATAAAGAGTCTCGGATCCTGTGCCATCTCCGCAATCGTCTCCTGCATGGGGACCATGAGCAGATGTCCCGTCAGGTCATAGAGCAGGGTGACGCCCAGCAGGAAGAGACCGGATCCCAAAAGGTTCAGGATCATATAGCGGACCGCCGCAAGTGTGGTCCGGCCGATCTCACGGACGATCAGGCTTCCGCAGCTGGTCAGAGTCAGGATCTCCAGGAAGACATAACCGGAGAAAAGGTCGTTGGTCCAGAGAATGGCCATCAGCGACGCCGTCATCAGATTGAGGAGGGCATAATACAGATTGACCTTGCTCTCATCCAGATCCGTGTCAATATACCGATATCCCGCCAGGACCGAACAGATCATGATGATCATGAACAGGACTGCCAGCAGAGCCTCCAGAATACCCGCCCGGATCTCATTTCCCCATGGAGCGGGGAATTCACCCATGGAATAGGTGACAGCCTCTCCTGTGGTCACGATATACCACAGGACAAAGCCGCATGCGACCAGCAGGATAACCTCATAAAAGATCGTATAAAACCTGGCTGCTTTTCCTTTTAAAACAAAGCACAATGAACCGGAAAACAGACTCAGGATAATGGTCATCATGGGAATATTTCTGATAATGTCCAATTATCTGTCCTCCATACTGTGTTTTGAGAGTTCATAGATTTCATCCAGGTTCAGGGTGTGATACCGCTTGTACAGCCTGATCGTCAGGGACAGCATGATAGCAGTGACCGACACGGAGACAACGATGCCCGTCAGCACCAGTCCCGCAGGTACGGGGTTGATGTATCTGCGTGGGTCTGTCACGCCGTCCACAATGATCGGAGCCTTTCTGCCTTCGATATATCCCATCGATGCCAGAAACAGGAACACACCCGTATCCATAATATTCATTCCGATCAGTTTTTTGATCAGATTCTGATGAAAGAGCAGCATGGTAAATCCAATCCCGAAAAGGATAATGGCTGCCGCCTCTTCATAGTTGAGCAACAGATTTTCAAACACCGCCGATACTCCCTCTCTTGAACAAACTGTAAAAACCGAACATGGTGCAGGCGACAACAAGGCCGACTGCTATGTTGAGCGGCAGGATCAGGCCTCCGCTCAGGATCGCTCCCGGAATTCCCTTGGGAATGTGGTTGTGCAAATGATTGGCGCCCATAAAGAACACATATCCCTTTGCAAAGCTGTAAAAAGTCAGTGAAATAAACGAGATCAGCATAGATACCTTAGCGGTAAAAACACTGTCTACCAGCTCAAACCCGAAAGCTGTCTCAAAAATGATCAGACCTGCGCCCAGTACAGCGCCTCCCGAAAAGCCGCCGCCCGGGCCGTTCTGGCCGTTGAGCAAAATGTAGATACCGAATACAAAAATACAGGGGACGATCACCTTGCCGACTTCCCGCATGACCGTATCTTTCGAGACATCAAAATATTCATCCTGAAGGATCATGTGATAGTCATCGAACCTGGTATCCATGTTCTTTTTGTCTTTTTTCAGAAGGATCATGACACACAAAAGTGCGGCGAACAGGACGTGGGACTCGCCCAGAGTATCAAAAGCCCTGTAATCCAGGATCATGCCTGCCACAATATTGACGGCGCCGGTCTCCTCCAGTCCGTGTTCAATGTAACGGTCCGATACCTCAACCGCCCTGGGGTTTTCCTGGCCGTACTGGGGCAGCAGTGCCACCGTATAGAGCAGTACGCCGATCAGGGCAATGCAGCTGACAATGGCCACGGCAAGATAGATCTGATAAAAGCCCTTGCGCTCCATGCTGATGACAGTCTGCGATATGCCGCTGGCTTTCATCTTTTCATGCTCTTCTTTTATGACATGCTTTCTTTTTTCATGGCCTTCATCCGGTTCGAGGCTTCCGTCCATGATGTTTTCCATTACATCATATTCGCCGTCGAGCCATCTGAAAAACCTGTCTTTCCATTCTTTCAGTTTCATGCCCGGTCGCCTCCCTGCTCTTTCTCTGCGGCGCTCTCATGAAGAGGATCTGCTTCCTCTTTTTCCGAAGCGCCTGTCTCAAGCATTCCGGTCTTCTCATCAAGGATCTCGCCGGCGTCTTCGACGTTGATCTTTTTTAATGTCATCAGAAACAGGGTGCCGCTGATCCCGGCGCCCACGGCCGCTTCCGTGATCGTAAGGTCCGGAGACTCCATCAGGATCCAGATGACGCACATGATGAGACTGTATGCCATAAAAATGATGACTGCCTGCAGAAGGTTCCTGTTGAGGTTCACCGCCACAGCACAGATGATCAGCAGTAGTAAAAGTATGATCCTGATCAAAACCACCAGTGTCATCTCTCTCCCTCCATTTTGGTGCTGCTGTCTGCGATATCCGGTCCGACAGGCACTGCAGCCGTCTCTGCAGTCCCTGCATCTTCTGTCCTCTCCGGAATCTCCATGGCGTCTCTCTCTACATAATCATAAAGATGTGCATTGGTAAAATACTCCACCTGGATCAGAATGTGTGAGGATACCGGTGCAGTAAACCACATGAAGATAATGATAAAGCACATCTTGACCTCTGCCATATGGAAGCCGTCACCCAGGATGATGGACAGGGCAATCAGGAAGAGCCCCAGTGTATCACCTATGCCTCCCGCGTGTATGCGGTTCATGATAAAGCCAAAGCGGTTGGCTCCCAGTGCCGCGGCTGTAAACAAGATCATTGCCGTGATCAGGCAGACGGCACACAGTATAAACATGATCCATTCTCCGATCATTCTCCTACACCGTCCTTTCCGCCGCTCTGCCGGCTCTGGTCTGTCATTTTTTTCATATCACTGATAAACCTGCTCCTTTGAGGATTTTTGGGTATATATGTAGCACTCAGGATCAGCACGGTGATAAAGCTGATCAGAGCATAGAGCAGTGCGACATCAAACAGGTAGCTCTCATCCAGCAGAAAGGCAAGAATGCAGGTACATGCGATGACCATGGTACAGATCATATTGATGGACAGGATGCGGTCTGTGACCCGGGGACCGATGATCGCGCGGATCAGCATGATCAGCAGCAGAAGCCCGAACCAGACCAGTGCTCCCAAAAATAAAATCCGGTATGCATTATCAACACTCATTTTGATTTCCTCTTCTCCGATTTTTTCAAACAGCCTTATCTGATCTTTCTGAGGAGCCTGACAAATGATGAATCTTCAATCCCTTCCCCGAACTCCCGCTTCAGGCAGTGGATCACAAAATAATCTCCCTCCTGGAAAATGGTGATCGTACCGGGCGTCAGTGTGATGGAATTTGCCAGCAGTACATTCTGGAGTCTGGTATCGAAGCCGGAATGGAATTCTATGATCACCGGTTTCGGAGGCTCTGCGCTGTAGACCATACCGGCCATTGCAAAGGCTGACACAATGATCTCCCGGATCAGATTCAGAATGTATAAGAAAAAGATCGGAAGATTTCGGAGTATAAGCTTGTCCGTTGCAGACTTATACCCGATCACCCGATCCGCAAAAACAGTGACTGCTGTCGCAATCACAACCCCAAAGATCACCAGTTCAACGGTGACCCTTCCATTTAATACGATCCAGAGTAAAAACAGAAACAACCACATAGTTTTCCCCCTGAGCAGTCCTCCGGCGCCATGCTGTAATACTATCATGTAAACCAGACAAACACAGCTGAATTATGTAAGTAATGTACAAATTCATTTCCAAATACACAAAATCTTTATATAATTTTCCCATGATAAGCGGTTAAAGTCAAGTTTGACGTATCCTTCGCGTGTTCCTTTTTGAGTTCTTTTTTTTTACGCAAACTGATGTGATCCGGACCGCTCTGTTCTTCTTCCGGTTCTCTTTTACATAAACATGATCTTGGCGTCCCTGCAGATGAGGGCATGTTCCAGTTCCACATAATCATCTATGTGCCTGAAATAGGTGTTTCCGATCTCCCAGAGGAAGAAACCGCCCATATTTCCCAGGACTGTCCACAGGATACTGCGGCCTGCGATATCATCATAATAGCTGTAGAACAGGATGATGGATAGAGCGATGCAGAACAGGATCAGAGAACGTCTGGTCCTGTTCTTTAGGACCCGGTTCAGTCGTCTGTTTTCATCCTCGAAGTGTTCCCGGAAAGCCTCAACAGCTGTTTCCTGCATATGTAAGGAGACATCCTTACTGGTGTAGATATACACTTCGATCGGGCTGAGTTCCTTCATTGCGCCTACAAAACGTTCGACAACACTGCTGATCTCGGGATTGATCTCCAGATGGGGGCCGATCACCATTGGATGAAAGAGCTGTCCCGGATCCGAGATATGCAGATCCAGCGTATGTGCTTCTCTGGCAATCACTACATCCCAGTCGTTTCTTTCTCTATAACTCTGGTGAATGGTGATCGTGGAAAAAGCCATGATCAGAAGCCCGATATTTACAGCTTTGTCATAGCTGATCTGATAATTTCTGAAAACCAGCCATCCATAAAATATCATCAGGGCATAGGCCAATATCACAGAATAGATCAGCCTGATCTTCTTTTTCGCCACAAGGATCAGGAGTGCGCTCATCACCAGCATGGTGATCGATCTCACCTGGCTCAATTTGAGCCTGTAGAGAATCATCGGCATATAGCCCATCAGATTAATGATCAGCCTTAATGCCACCATAAACAGATTTAATCCCGCCAGAATCCATAGATTTTTATTGTAATATGACATATCCTGCCACCTGCCGTTTCCCTGCTGTCTCTGTCTGTTTCCCTGCACAAAAGTGAATCTTTTTTTTTACAAAAGTGTCAACAATATCTTACCATGTTTTCTGTCAAAAAAGCGAGATTGCTGCAAGTCACACCCGCAAAGACACTTTCTTTTTTACGTGCGCATCTCCTGGCTGAAGCCGCGGATACAGTGCGATGAAGAAAAAAAGGCCCGCAGGAATATACCTGCGGGCCTGCGGCATGGGAATGACCGGCATGCCTGAAAGGCACAAGATCATGCGATCCGTGTCATATGCGTCATTTCATCATTACATGGGTCTGGGTGTATAAGTCGTATGCAGGAGGCTGTGGGCTTTTGCCTTGCCGGGAGCCTCAAGATACTCGTCATACAGCATCTCGCAGACAGGGCTCTCGTGAGAGCAGCGCAGCTCGTTCTCTTTGTCGGAATCATACAGAACCGCAGAACGCAGACCCTTGAGGTCGACATAGTTGCGGACAGAGTCACTCTGAACGGGCTGGCCGCCGCCGTTGATGCAGCCGCCGGGACATGCCATGATCTCGATGAAGAGATAGTTCTTCTCTCCGCTCTGGATCATGTCGATGACCTTGCGGGCATTGCCGAGGCCGCTGGCGACACAGACGTCGACTTCCGCGCCGTTGATACGGTAGGTGGCTTCCTTGATGCCCTGGGTTCCCCGGACATCCATGAAGTCGATCTTCTCGTTTAACACCGCCGGTAGCGCCGAAGATCTTGCCTGCACCGGATGCGATGCCAAAGGGATCATCAAAGTCCTCACCCTGGAGGTCTTTAAAGACAATACCGGCGCCCTTGATCATACGGGACAGCTCCCTGGTGGTAAGGGCTACGTCGACATCCGGGATTCCCTGTTGGGAGAGCTCGGGGCGTGTAACCTCGAATTTCTTGGCTGTGCAGGGAATAACACTGACGACAAACAGATCCTTGGGATCAATGTGATTCTTCTGGCAGTAGTAACTCTTGAGGATGGCGCCGAACATGCCCTGCGGGGATTTGCAGGTGGACAGGTGCGGCAGCATGGAAGGATAGTTGTGCTCCATGAACTTGATCCAGCCGGGACAGCAGGATGTGAACATGGGAAGCGGGGCTTTATCCAGCTTCTTGGAGGTGATGCGGCTGATGAGCTCGTTGGCCTCCTCGAGGATGGTAAGATCCGCTGTGACGTTCATGTTGAAGACTTCTACGTCACCCAGCATGCGGATGGCCTGGACCATCTGTCTCTCGACATGGGTTCCCGGAGGCATGTCGAAGCACTCTCCCAGGGTCGCTGCGATCGAAGGAGCGGTAAAGAAGACGACCTTCTTCTGGGGATCCGCGATGGCATCCCAGACATCGTCAATGTTGCTCTTCTCATACAGAGCGCCGACAGGACATGCGACGATACACTGGCCGCAGCCCACGCAGGAAGTGGTAGCAAGACTCTGGTCGAAGGGAGAACCGACACGTACATCGTAGCCGCGGCGGATCTGGCCGATGGCGCCGACAGTCTGCACGTTGTTGCAGGCAGAGACACAGCGCAGGCACTGGATACATTTGTTGTTGTCACGGACTACATAAGGGGTGGCATCGTCGATCTCGTAAGCGGGCTCTTCTCCCTTGAAGTGGTCTTCGTCAATACCGTAGTCATAAGCCAGCTTCTGCAGTTCGCAGTGGTTGCCGCGCACGCAGGAGAGACATTTCTTGCGGTGCGTGGAGAGGATGAGCTCGATGGTGGTCTTTCTGGACGCACGTACCGCCGCTGTATTGGTCATGACTTCCAGGCCTTCTTCGACGGGATAGGTGCAGGCCGCGGTCAGTCCGCGTCTTCCCTTGATCTCGACGACACAGACACGACATGCGCCTATGCAGTTGATATCCTTGAGGTAGCACAGAGAAGGAATCTCAATATTTGCCGCCTTGGCCGCCTGCAGGATGCTGGTGCCCTCCGGAACAGTGACCGGGATATCATTGATTTTTAAGTTAATCATTTTTTTCACTTTTATCATCCCTCCTTATTCCATATAGACGGCATCGAACTTACAGTTCTGTTTGCAGAGACCGCACTTGATGCAGGTATCGATATCGATATGGTGAGGCTCCTTGACAGTTCCGCTGATCGCACCCACAGGGCAGTTCCTGGAACAGAGCGTGCAGCCTTTGCACTTGTCGGGATCGATCTGGTAATGCAGAAGCTCTTTGCACTTCTTCGCGGCGCATCTCTTGTTGACGATATGTTCGACGTACTCTTCGCGGAAATAGCGGAGTGTGGAGGTTACAGGGTTGGAAGCTGTCTGGCCGAGAGCGCAGAGGCAGGAGACCTTCATGTGGGCTGCCAGCTCCTCGATCTTGTCCAGCTCCTCGAGCGTTGCCTTGCCGGTCGTGATGTCGTCCAGCATCTGCAGCAGACGGTGCGTGCCGATACGGCAGGGTGAACATTTGCCGCAGGACTCCTCACAGATGAACTCCATGTAGAACTTGGCGATATCTACCATGCAGGTGTCTTCATCCATGACGATAAGTCCGCCGGAACCCATCATGGAGCCGATTCTCTGCAGGCTCTCATAGTCAATGGGTGTGTCAATATGAACGGAAGGAATACATCCGCCGGAAGGACCGCCGGTCTGGGCAGCCTTGAACTTCTTGCCGTTGGGGATGCCGCCGCCGATTTCCTCTATGATCTCGCGCAGGGTGGTTCCCATGGGAACCTCCACCAGGCCGACGTTGGTGATCTTGCCGCCGACTGCGAAAACCTTGGTGCCCTTGGAGGTCTCGGTACCGATGGAGGAATACCAGTCCGCACCCTTGAGGATGATCTGGGCTACGTTGGCATATGTCTCAACGTTGTTGAGGATCGTGGGCTTCTGGAACAGACCCTTGACCGCCGGGAACGGAGGACGGGGACGAGGCTCGCCGCGCTTACCTTCGATGGAGGTCATCAGAGCTGTCTCCTCGCCGCAGACGAATGCGCCTGCGCCCAGACGGATGTCAATGTCGAAGCAGAAATCCGTGCGGAAGATATTGTCGCCCAGCAGGCCGTATTCACGGGCCTGAGCGATCGCGATGCGCAGACGCTCAACCGCGATGGGATACTCTGCACGAACATAGATGTAACCCTGGCTGGCACCGATCGCGTAACCTGCAATTGCCATTGCCTCCAGAACCGCGTGAGGGTCGCCCTCGAGGATGGAACGGTCCATGAATGCGCCGGGGTCGCCTTCGTCCGCGTTACAGCAGACATACTTGATGTCGGATTTGGTCGCTTTACAGAATGCCCATTTTCTTCCTGTCGGGAAGCCTGCACCGCCGCGTCCGCGCAGGCCGGAGGCCAGCATCGTGTCGATGACCTGGTCCTGTGTCATCTCGGTCAGGACTTTGTGCAGTGCAAAATAACCGTCCAGCGCAATGTATTCCTCAATGTTCTCGGGATCGATCACGCCGCAGTTCTTGAGTGCGATACGCATCTGCTTGGCATAGAAATTGGTTTTGCTCAGAGGAAGGATCTCGCCGTCCTCATGGACCGTCTCGGGATACAGAAGGTCTTTGCAGATATTGCCGCCCATGATGTGCTCGTCAATGATCCTCTTTGCACCTTCCGGTGTGGTCTGTGAGTAGAAGGCACCTTCAGGATAGACGATCAGGATGGGGCCAAGTGCGCAGAGGCCGAAACATCCGGTCTTGACTACCAGAACATCCTCAATCCCTTTTGCCTTGAGCTCTTTTTCCAGAGCGTCAATGACCTTTTTACTGCCGGAGGAGGTACATCCGGTACCGCCGCAGACCAGAATCTGTTTGCGGTATGCTGTGTGCTTCGCCATTTCTTCCGCCTGCGAAGCCACCAGCTTACGGACCATGACCAGCTCCTGATTTTTTTGTTTAATTTCCGTGAGCCTGTTCAATGTCATTGTCATGGCTTACACCTCCTCGTAGTAGGAATCAATGATCTTTACCGCTGACTCCGGTGTGCATTTGCCGTATACTTCTCCGTCAATGGTCATGACCGGCGCAAGGCCGCAGGCGCCGAGACATCTGCAGCTCTCAATTGAGAAGAATCCGTCCTCTGTGCACTCCCCTGCCTTGATCCCGAGCCTCTCCTCCAGCGCTGCAAGGATCTTGTCCGCGCCTTTGACATAGCAGGCGGTTCCAAGACATACGCTGACAGTGTGCTCGCCCTTAGGTGTCAGGGTAAACTGCGAGTAAAATGTTGCGACACCGAACACCTGAGAAAGCGGGACACCCATTTCCTCGGCAATAATCTCCTGTACCTCTCTGGGCAGATAACCGTAGATTCCCTGCGCCTCCTGAAGCACCGGCATCATTGCTCCGGGCTGGTCTTTGTGCTTCTTGATAAATTTCCGAAGCTCCCGTTCCTGTTTTGGCGTTCCCCGAAAAGCTGCATTAGCCATCGATTACCATCTCCTTTCCAAAACAATTATGTCAACTACAGCAGGGAAAAAACGGCACTGCCCAGTCCCGGAAAAGATGTCGGCAGTCCCTTTTCCCTCTGCCGGCCAACAGGCCGGCTACAAGCAAGTATATACTTAAATTATATAATAACTTGTACAAAAATAGTTATAGAATTCTGTCTTTTTTAGTTCATAATTTGAAACTATTTCCTAAAAAACCTCTAAATTTCCGGCATTTCTTTGTTAGAAGTAACTAACTTTATGTGCTTTTTCAGGGCTGCAGCGAGTACGCGGCACGTGACATCAGAAGACAAAAATGCTACTATAATATCCGGAAGGAGGCGCAATCGATGAATGAGCGTTTTTTTGAATTAAAAAAAGACCGACAGGACAGGATCATCAACGGCGCAATGCGGATCTTTGCACAGAACGGTTACAGGCATGCCAGCACCGATGAGATGGTGGCAGCCGCATCCATCAGCAAGGGACTGCTCTTCCACTATTTCAAGAGCAAAAAAGGCACATGGGAGTTTCTGTACGAGTACAGCACCAGATACACACTTCTGGAAATGCGGGAAGCGCAGCGCCGTCAGCGCAGCGATTTCTTTGAGATGTACCGTCTGCTCGCCAAGGTAGATGAGGCTGTCCTCAGAAAATATCCCTTTATGCCTCTCTTCCTGCGCCGGGCAGATGAAGAGCTCGCCGATGAGGATTCCAAATTCCAGCCCGAAATTCCGGAGGATCTGCGGCAGGCTGTATCCAGACAGCGCCTGTCTCTGATCATGGAGGCAGGCAGACCGCCCTTCCTCACCGGAGAGGATGCATCCCGGCTCTCTGATATGCTGGAATACACGCGTTTCGGCCTGATGCAGGAGCTTTTGGCGGAGAATTCTTCTCCTTTCAGTGAGCAATACTCGGAGCGCTTCTCGGACTATCTTCAGACCCTTCGCAAAATGAATATCTGATCCCAGCATGCATAAGAAAAGACCGGACAGCAGTCTGCTGCCCGGTCCTTATTTCTGCAGGTAAATTCCTCTGTTTCCTTAGAACATCCCGGTGTTTCACTTCTCTCTCATATCTTCCTCTGTAGGCAGTCCCCGGATATTCAGCGCATCGGACAGCCGGCGGACACCTTCCCTGATCGATTCCTCATCCAGGGCGCCAAAGCCCAGAAGCAGGGCAGGCGGGCGCCGGGAAGCAGGATCATGGCCTGGCAGAAGGTAGTCGGACATGGCATAGACCGCGACCCCGCATGCCGCTGCACGCCGTGTCATTTCCAGTTCGATCTGTGCGGAAATCAGACAGGATCCGGTAAAACCCTCTGCCATGCTCTTTCGGAAGGCTTTCGCTGCCTCAGGCCTTGCTTCCAGCACCAGGTGCAGGCCGGTTCCGGTACCCAGAATCCTGAACTGATCCTGCAGAGGCCGCAGTCTTGCCAGAAGTTCGTCGTGGCGGGCACGGTAGATACTTCGCATGCGGTTCAGATGCCTCTCGAAATGTCCGTTTTTCATAAATTCATTGAGGATGCGCTGGTCGATCCTGGATACGGTAGAGGAGAAAAACCAGCATTTTTCATGATAGCGCTCCAGGAGCTCCGGCGGCAGGATCATGTAACTGATCCGGATGGCAGGCGCGATGGCCTTGGAAAAAGTCCCGATATAGATAACCCGGCCCGCATGGTCCAGGGACTGGAGGGCGGGAATGGGCTTGCCGCGATACCTGAATTCAGAGTCGTAATCATCCTCGATGATATATCTGTCCGGATTCTCTGCGGCCCATCCCAGAAGAGCTGCCCTTCGTCCGACCGGCATGATACACCCCATAGGAAACTGGTGGGCAGGCATGGCGTAGACCAGGTCTGCGCCGGATTCCGCCACCGACGTCGGAAGCATGCCGTCATCATCCATATCTACGGGACAGATCCTGTATCCGAAGGAGGAAAAAATCTGGGCTGCGCGCTGGTAAGAAGGGTCCTCCATGGCCACTTTCCGTCCTTCTCCCAGAATGTGCCGCAGCAGCATGAGCAGGTAGTCGTTTCCTGCGCCCACGATCACCTGTCCCGGATTGCAGCGGACGCCCCTGGAGAGGTGCAGGTAATGGGCAATCGTCGCGCGCAGTGTCAGGTCCCCTCCGGGCTCACTGTGGGAAAACATTTCAGAGTTGGCATTCACCATGACTTCCCGCATGATCTTTTTCCACGTGCTGTAGGGAAATGCCGACATCTCTGTGTGGCGGAGGGAAAAATCAATGAGGCTGCTGTCCCGGACGCTCTGTTTTCCGATCTGTGACAGGGCGGAAATCTGTGCCGTGCAGGGATCAGGCCCGGCAGCTTCCCCTGTTTCCGCCTGTCCGGCAGTCCCGGCACGGCCCGGGCTGGAAAGAGCATCCTCTGCGCCGGACGCATTCTGCCTTGGGCTGTATGTATTATGCACCGTGCTGTACGTATCATGCCCCGGATCGTTCAGATTATGCTCCGGACTGTAAATCCCGTCACGGCCGGGTTCCCCGAAATACAGCGCAGCCAGATTTTCTATCTCATTGACATAATAGCCGCTGTATGCAGGCCGGACGCCAGGGAACGGGTCGAAGGAAGCCTTTCTCCGGCCTCCAGACCGCCGCTGCGGATCTCACCGCGAATGTATTCGTAAATCTGCCTGTAGAGAGGCTTTTTATCCTCCGGATCCAGCCGGATGTTGAGTTCCTGTGCCAACGGACTGCGCTCCTTTTCTATATGCAAATTCTATATACATATTTTATATGCAAAGAGTCCTTCAGAGTAGTTTTCTCCGCGCATATCTCCCCGGGATATCCAGGCGCAGAGGCGCTTCGACGTGTTTTTAAGAATGCCGGAGTTCTGTCCTTTTTGACAGAACTCCGGCATTTTCAATAGATCAGTGTTACTTATTAATTACTTCTTTCCGGGAAGCTTGAAGGAGCTCTTGAGGCCTACGATCCTGTTAAAGACAGGAGCGCCTTCCGCGGAATCCTTGTAGTCGACGCAGAAATAGCCGTTGCGGACGAACTGGAAGCGCTCAAAAGGTTTCGCTTCCTTCAGTTCAGGCTCCGCATAGGCATTGCAGATAGTCAGAGAATGAGGATTGAGGTTGAGGTCGCCGTTTTCGTCGTAAACACCCTTTTCCTCGTCAATGATATTCTCATACAGACGGGCAGTAACCTTGACTGCGGAGTCGGCGTGGACCCAGTGGATGGTGCCCTTGACCTTGCGGCCGGTGAAACCGCTGCCGCTCTTTGTCTCCGGATCATAGGTCACATGGACTGCAGTGATATTGCCGTCCTCATCCTTGTCAAAACCGACGCATTTGACAAAGTACGCGTACATCAGGCGCACTTCGTTGCCCGGGAAGAGACGATAATACTTTTTCGGAGGTTCTTCCATAAAGTCGTCGCGCTCGATCCAGAGCTCGCGGCCAAAAGGAATCTGACGCTTGCCCAGATCGGGGTTTTCGAGGTTATTGTCCGCCTCAAGCATCTCAACCTGGTCCTCGGGATAGTTGTCGATGATGAGCTTAAGCGGATGGAGAACTGCCAGCATGCGCTTGCAGCCGGGCTTAAGATCCTCACGGATACAGTACTCGAGAGCTGCATAGTCCGCGGAGGAGTTGCTCTTGGAAATGCCGCACAGGTCGACAAAGCGCTTGATGGAGGCCGGTGTGTAGCCCCTGCGGCGCAGGCCGGAGATGGAGACCAGACGAGGGTCGTCCCAGCCGTCGACAATATTCTGCTCGACAAGCTTTTTGATATAGCGCTTACCGGTGACCTGGTTTGTCAGATACATCTTGGCAAACTCGATCTGTCTGGGAGGATGAGGATACTCAGCCTCGCGCACGACCCAGTCGTACAGAGGACGGTGGTCCTCAAATTCCAGTGTGCAGAGGGAGTGGGTGATCCCCTCTATGGCGTCCTCGATAGGGTGAGCAAAATCGTACATGGGATAAATGCACCATTTATCGCCCGTATTGTGATGGGACATGTGCGCCACACGGTAAATGATCGGGTCGCGCATATTGATGTTGGGGCTTGCCATATCGATCTTTGCCCGCAGTGTCTTCTCACCGTCCGCAAACTCGCCGGCGCGCATGCGCTCAAAGAGATCGAGGTTTTCCTCAACGCTTCTCTCGCGGTTGGGGTCATTTTTGCCGGGTTCTGTCAGGGTGCCGCGATACTCGCGCATCTCTTCCGCGGTCAGGTCGGAGACATAGGCCTTGCCCTTTTTGATGAGCTTGACTGCGACATCGTACATCTGCTGGAAATAGTCCGAAGCAAAGAAAAGCCTGTCCTCAAAATCGGCGCCCAGCCACTGGACGTCCTCCTTGATGGACTCGACGAACTCAATCTTTTCCTTGGTGGGGTTGGTATCGTCAAAGCGAAGATTGAACTTTCCGCCATACTCCTGTGCCATGCCGTAGTTGAGAAGAATGCTCTTGGCATGTCCGATATGAAGATAGCCATTGGGCTCGGGAGGAAAGCGTGTGTGTACTGCATCGTACACGCCGTCCCGCAGGTCCTTGTCGATCTCCTGCTCAATAAAATGGCGGCTTACCTTTTCTTCTTCCGGTGCGGCAGTGTTCATTCCTGCAGTATTTTCACTCATGCTGTCTGTTGTCTCCTTCCGTGGTGTTGTCAATCCGGCACAAGCCGGCATTTTTTTGCGGGGTTCTCACAAGCCGCCGGGATGATACTGAGAACTCTCCTGCGGCTGATCGTGGGGAAATGAGTCATCGGGGACGGTTCTGACCGACTCATCTTCTTCGTAAATGAGTCGGTCGGAACCGTCCCCTGTAACTCCTATTAAAGCTGAGTAAGGACGAAAATGTCGTAAATAGCCTGGAGGGCCGTCTCAAAGTCCTTGTTCTCCACGCCGATGATGATGTTGAGCTCGGAGGAGCCCTGGTCGATCATACGGACATTGACATGGGCGTGTGCAAGGGCAGAGAAGATACGGCCTGCGGTTCCGCGCATGGATTTCATGCCGCGGCCTACGACAGCGATCAGAGCAAGATCGGATTCGATCTCAATGGCGTCGGGCTTGGCCAGACGGTGGATGGCGGATACAACCTTCTGCTCCTTCTCGATGAACTCGTCTTCATGGACCACGATGGTCATGGTATCAATGCCGGAGGGCATATGCTCAAAGGAAATATCGTTGTCCTCGAAGGCCTGAAGGACCTTTCTGCCGAAACCGATCTCGGAATTCATCATATCCTTGGTGATCAGAACAGCACAGAAATCTTTTCTGCCGGCGATTCCGGTAATGACATAGCCCGATTTCTGAGCTGTGCTCTCGACGATCCAGGTACCTTCGTCCTGCGGTCTGTTGGTATTCCTGATATTGATCGGGATGCCCTGACGGCGCACCGGGAAAATGGCTTCCTCGTGCAGAACAGAGGCGCCCATGTAGGAAAGTTCGCGGAGCTCACGGTAGGTGATCGTCTCGATCCTGGCGGGATTCTTGATGATGCGGGGATCCGCAACGAGGAATCCGGATACATCGGTCCAGTTCTCGTAGACATCCGCGTGGCAGGCGCCTGCGACGATGGAGCCGGTAATATCCGAACCGCCGCGGGAGAATGCCTTGACTTTGCCGTCATAGCTGCAGCCGTAAAAACCGGGAATGACCGCATAGTCTTCCCGGGCAAGGCGCTTTTCGACGGCCCGCATGGTCTTGCGGTCGTCCAAACCTCCGTCCTCATCAAAAAAGATCATTTCGAAAGGATCAACAAATGTATACCCCAGATAGGCAGCCATGATCCGGCCGTTGAGATGCTCACCGCGGGATGCCGCATAATCGGCATCGGGATCCTCTTCCATCCTTCTGTGGATCTCCTCAAACTGGTCATCCAGAGAGAAGTTCTCCAGTGCAAGGCCTTCGATGATCTCCGTAAAGCGGCTTTTGATCTCCTCAAATGTCTCGGAATAATCCTCTCCGTTTTCTGCCTGTTCTTCCATTTTATAGAGAAGGTCGGTGACCTTGGTATCTCCGGGAAAGCGCTTTCCGGGTGCCGAAGGGATCACATATCTTCTTTTCCGGTCCGCACGGACAATATCTCCAACCTTTTTAAACTGCTCAGCATTGGCGAGAGAACTCCCTCCAAATTTCACTACTTTCATCTTTATAACCTCGGTGTATCTTATTTTGTAAAAATACGTCCACAGCTTTACAGGACAGCCTGCAGTCAGGACCTATCAACGCAGAAAAGCCTTTTCCATACCTCGCAGATATACGGGAATGGAATGAAGGCCTTCCTGTCTCATATACTCTAAACATTTCTTCGAGAAGGCGGATCACCTGGCGGACTTCGGAGAGCTGCTTCGCGCAGTCCTCGAAGGAGGATTCCTTCATGCTGCCGGTAGTAAACGCCGCTTCATCCGCAGGAGCAGAATCCAGAGATACCTCTTTGAATCCTCTGAAGAGCCCGGATGCTTTTTCCAGGTCTTTCTTGTGGATACGGACAAAGAAGCGGCTTGCGTTCAGTGCGGGATCGGAAAGCTCCATCTTTTCGTCAGACCAGCGGATCGGAATATTCTCTCCGATGTTCAGCGCGCAGTCAAGCATATCGGATACTACCGCGCTGGCAGTGGGGAACTTGCCCGCCCCGCGCCCGTAAAACATAAGGTTGTCTACGAGATTGCCGTGTACAAATACGGCATTGAAGACATCTTCCACACCGTGAAGCGGATGAGACGCCGGAACCATATAGGGGGCAGTGCGGACGTAGAAGGTACCGGTCTGCCAGTCACGCTGGCTCACGCCAAGAAGCTTGATTGCCCTTCCTATGCTTCGTGCATAGGCAACATCCAGCATGGAGATGTGGCTGATACCCTCGCAGGGGATGTCTTCATAGCGTACAGTCTTGCCGCACATGAGGGAGGAAAGGATGGCGATCTTGCGGCAGGCGTCGTGTCCCTCGATATCGGCCTCGGGATTGCGCTCGGCATAGCCCCTGTCCTGTGCATCTTTGAGGACATCCTCAAAAGAGATATCCTCCTGCTCCATCCTGGTCATCATGTAGTTGGTGGTTCCGTTGAGGATACCGATGATCCTGGTGATATACTCGGGAGCAAGTGAGGTGTTCATGGGACGGATGATCGGAATGCCGCCGCCGACGCTGGCTTCAAACAGATAGCTGCAATTATTCTCTTTCGCGATTCTCAAAAGCTCGGGACCGTGTGCCGCAACCAGCTCCTTATTGGAGGTGCATACACTGATGCCTCTCTCAAGGGCCTTTTTGGAGAAAGTGAAAGCAGGCTCCCTGCCTCCCATGGTCTCACAGATCACGCGGATCTCGGGATCCTGGAGGATAGTATCAAAATCATGTACCACCCTGTCCGCATAGGGGCTGTCGGGGAATTCGCGAAGATCAAGGATGTATTTGACCTCTACGCCTTCGGGAACTCTTCTCTTCACCGAGTCACGGTTAATGTCAAAGAGCTCGACCACTCCGCTGCCAACTGTTCCGAATCCCAGTACTGCAACTTTTATCATCTTGTTGTTCCATTCCTTTCCATTTACTGCAATAAAATCATCTTCCGGTCACGCGGACCCGGCGGATTCCCTCTCTTCCGGCAATCCTCTCTATGATCGTATTGACACTGTTGGCGTTTTCAAGCATCTGCATGCTGATACTGACGACTGCGGTTCCATCCACGGGAATCGCCTGATGGATGGTGAGGATATTGGCCCCGCACTGCGCGATCGTCTGGAGCAGGTCCGAGAGGATTCCCGCCCTGTCACTGACCTCGCATACGATCGTCAGCATGGATCCGGGAAGATTGTTGTGAAACTCCTCAACCGAATCCTTGAATTTGTAATATGAACTGCGCCCGATCCCGACCATTTCAGCCGCCTCGTTGACTGTCCGGGCTTTGCCGGAAGACAGGAGCCTGTTGGCCTCCGCCACTTTTTTGAGCACAGGCGGCATGGCGGATTCATGCACAATATAATAAGTTGAGCCCTCCATGTTTTTCTCCCTCGTGCGTCCGTCTGTCGCGGACATTTGTTCGTGCACGATGGATATCTTACCACGCATGGATGCGGTTTGCAAGTCAAAACCAGACCTTATACGGCCAAATTTTTGCCGTTGGTTACAGCCTGCTGAAAACAGTGCACTTTTTATGTATCACGGTTTCGGCGGGGCGCTGCCCCTCTGACAAGCGGCCCGAATCTCCTATGACCGCATCAGAGAAAGCCCTTACGGGATTTCTCTCCGCTTTTCTGCTCTGGCGAGCGGTACAAGCATCCTCTGATGTCAACGAAAAATCGTCTTCACGAATTTTTCTTTGACAATGCCTGCGCACTGAAGTGCTTCGGTATGGTCAGTAAGAGTGCAAAAGCCAGAAGCCATGCGGCAGTCAGCGCCGAGAGCACAGCGGCCGGCACAAATCCCCGGGGCATATATGTGACGACGATCTCGTGCGTGCCTGCGGGCACCGGGATGGCAGTCAGGCCGAAATCGACCCGTTCCACTTCTGCGGGTTCTCCGTCAACCCTGGCGGAAAATCCCCTGTCATAGGGGATGGAAAAGAAGAGAAGGTTTTCTTTTTCCATATTCACGGAGGCATGCCAGCCGTTTTTGTCAAAGGCAAATTCCGAGCAGGCAGAAGCCGCGCGGTCTCTGCAGTTTCGGAAAAAGTCAGTATAGGACATCTCTTCCGTATACAGGTTCCCATCCTCTTTCAGAAGATTCCCGTATTTGGCAGCCATCTCCTCTGACAGGATGATGTCTCTGACCAGCACACGGTCAGAAATCGTTCCGTTGTCCAGAAGATCGTAGTTTTCCTCGGTCATATAGTTGTCAAAGGTAAAGCCCATGGGAATAAAGTTCTCCGACTCATGGACATTGTATCCTCTTTCGTCATTTAAAAGGGTGTAGCCCTTGATACCGCCCTTGTCCGAATAGCTTTCATCAGCTTCCACCAGCGTATTTTCCACAAAGCGTCTCACTGACATGATGGCGCGGGCGCCGATCCTTTCAAAGGGGAGTGTGGATTCCACCGTGCGGATCATCCCGATCCCTCTGTACCATTGAAAAATCGAGGGGTGGACCGTACTCTCGAAGCAGTGCATAGTGGGATATCCCCAGACCATCTCGTAATTGGTGCAGGTTCCATCTGTCTCTATGCGGGAGAAGGCTTCATCCACGCCCGGAACCGGGCCCTCCCCCGGACCGGTATCAGACTCCGTTTCGGAGACAGGGGCCAGCAGGGGCCGCTCCGTGAGCATCTGCTGCTTCCACTTCTTAAAGCCGGAATAGGAAATGAGAGAGCTCCCGTTATCGATGACCGCTGCAGTTGAAACAATACAGCATACCACTGTAAGCAGCAGACAGGCGGTCCCAGTGAGCATGCTGCGAAAATGTCTCTTTATGAAAAGAATGACAAGGAGCATGGCCGAAGAGATCAGCGTTGCCTCAATCTCTGTGTTCAGCAGTTTCCTGTTTTCGCAGATCCCCGTAAAGGACCATTTTCCGTCGATTTCCACCGGCAGAAAACAGAACAGGATAAAGAGTGCCGTGCATGCCAGCGACAGCAGGGTTCCGCGTGTGAATGCCCTCTGATCCGTCTCCTCCAACGCCTCGGATGTCATGCAGGCGCACAGAAGAACGGGCATATAAAACCATCTCGTATAAAAATTGGAATTGAAGGCGGAAAATGCCGCGTTCAGGACCGGAACAAAAGTCATCACCGCAAATATGACCAGAAGTGTCTTTTTCCAGCTTCTGCGCCGCAGGATCCAGAAGGCAAAGACTCCTGCCATGGCAAAACAGGGCAGGCAGAATGCCAGTGAACCGTTGCGGATATTATCGTTGGTGAACATGGTTCCCCTGGCGATGAGATCGGGCGTCATAAAAAAGGATTTGAGGATCGCCATAGGCGTCCCGGCATCCGGATAGACGATCAGATCATACCCGTTGATAACATTTGAAATACGCGAATTTCCCAGGATCCCCGCGATCGACTGCACGAGGAAAAAAGCGGACAGCATCAGTCCCACTGTTCCTGCAGCAAGGATCCTGATCATTTCTCCTGCAAGAGCTCTTACGCCCCTGCCCTTTGCCAGCCTGATCCCCCAGCGCACCATGTAATAGATCACAAAAAAGAGTACCTGCCCGACAAAGAAATAGTAGTTGATCACGGACATGAGAGCTGTCATCAGTGTAAAACCGATCAGACTTCCTGCCCCCGCCCTCTCCAGGCGGGATCTTAATGTTTCCCTGCGGGCGCCGTTTCCGGCCGCTTTTCTGCTTCCGGTCACAAAGCGGTCAAAAGCCAGCAGATAGAGCGGGAAAAAGGCTGTCACATCATGGAAATGCTGAAAGACGATATTGCTGGCCTGAAAACCGGAAAAGGCATATAAAAAGGCGCCGACTACCGCTGCCTTGTCCGAACGGGTCTGCGTGCGGATCCAGGCACAGGAGGCTGCAGCCGCTGTCCCGGATTTCAGGGCCATGAGAAAGGGCATCATACGGGGCAGCCAGCTTTCCGGAAAAGGAATGGTCAGCCAGAAAAAGGGGCTCCCCCACAGGTAGAAGGCAAAGGAGCCGGTCATATTTCCGCCCAGGTCGACCAGGGGATTCCAGAAAAGCCTGCCCTCCCGCACTGCGCGATGGGCAAAAATAAGAAAGGGCACCTGCTGGACATTATAGTCCCCGTAGTAGAAAAACAGGCCCTTTCGGTAAATTAAAAAAGGAAGGACTGCAAGAAGATAGACCAGCATCCCTCCTATAAAAACTTTCAGATATAATATTCTATTTTTACGGTTTGCCTTGTTTGTCATATTACCTGTAAAGCATCAATCCTCTTTACCATTGCTCTGGTTGTAAGATTTCATTCTGGAAAAGACCATAGTATATCCATCATTCCCATAATTCAGAGAACGATTCACACGGCTGATCGTTGCGGTTGAGGCACCGGTCTTCTCCGCAATCTTCAGATATGTATCCTTCTTTTTGAGCATGGAAGCAACTTCGAAGCGCTGAGAAAGTGACAAAAGTTCATTTACAGTGCATAGATCCTCAAAGAAAGTAAAGCACTCCTCTTCATTTTCCAGTGTCAGAATAGCTTCAAAAAGATGACTGACTGCGTCTGTTCTGATTTTCTTATTCATGAATACCCCCGCTGCATTTTTTAGCGACAACTCACTTTATGTATTTTATCATTTCACAACGGTGAAGTAAAGAAGCATGTTGATAATAATGAATTTATTTCGTACACACTATATCAAAATGCACAAACACTTTATTCTTCTGCTTCCAGTAAAAATCTTCTTTACTTTTGTTATTACTTGTGTTATGTTGAATTTGTTGCACAAAAAGAAGTTTTACATGTATGATTTTGTGCATATTATCAATTAATATTTTTGTTTTTGGAGGTGCCAGCAATGAGCAAAGGAACAGTCAAATGGTTCAATAATCAGAAGGGTTTTGGATTTATTTCTGATGCCGAGGGAAATGATGTGTTCGTACATTTCAGCGGAATCAATCAGGAAGGTTTCAAATCCCTCGAAGAAGGCGAGCCCGTCGAATATGATGTCGTGCAGGGTCAGAAAGGACCTCAGGCCGTCAACGTGACCAAACTTTGATTTTAACCATTTGATTGCCACATAATCTGAGAATGATCATAATCGTCATGGCTGACCGCTGTCAGACAGTATAAAGGCAGCGCCGCATGACATGAATCATGAAACCATTGAAAGAAACCATTGAAAGCCGGTACAGATCCTGTACCGGCTTTCTTTGATGTTACGTTCTTATATTGCGTATCTTTCAGGATTCCTTAACTGACCCGGCCTGCCGGACAAGGGCATCCAGATCAAGATCTCCGCCGAAAAGGGTCAGGGCACTTCCGACAGTGACATCCAGTCTTCCTCCGGAGAGGGAGGCAATGCGGGAAAGGTCCGCGCTCTCGTGCACGCCGCCTGCATAGGTGACAGGGAAGCCTGCAGCCCGGCAGAATCCGCCCAGTATCCCGACCAGTTCCTCCTGGATTCCTCCTCGTTTCCCCTCGACATCCGCTGCGTGGATCAGGAATTCATCACAGTGGCTGCAGAGTGAGTGGAGGTTTTGATGGGTGATGATCCAGCCGGTGAACTTCTGCCATCTGTCCGTGACGACTGCATAGCGGCCTTTTTGGCCTTCCCGGCCGCCGGATCCATCGGACGCATCCGGAAGCTTTCTGCAGCTCAGATCCAGGACCAGGTGCCGGGCACCTACGGCAGCTTTCATTTTTTCAAGGCGTTCCTCATCAAGACTTCCGCCGTGAAAGACATAGGAGGTCACAATGACGTGCGAAGCACCGGCATCCAGATACTGTGCGGCATTTTCCGGAGTGATCCCGCCGCCGATCTGCATGCCGCCGGGATAGGCAGCAAGCGCGGATAAAGCCTGCCGGCGGTCCGCCTCATAAGCCTCCGGATCTGCTGCAGCACTGTCAAGCAGGATGATATGCCCGCCGGAAAGACCTTTGTCGCGGTAAAGCGAAGCATACCAGGCTGCATCTCTGTCCGAGACAAAGTTTTCCTGAACAGCCTGCCCCTCTTTGATCGAACCACCGACGATCTGTTTGACACACCCTCCGTGAATATCGATACAGGGACGCAGTCTCATTGTTTTCTACCCCCTCTAAAAGATCCGCCCGGGATATCAGGCCAGAACATCATGCATCGTGTAAAGTTTTGCAGGCTTGCCGGCAAGGTATTTGGCGGCCTCGACAGCGCCCTTGCCGAATACGGCACGGCTGTAGGCTCTGTGCGAGAAGGTGATCACCTCGTCCTCACCTGCAAAGATCACATCGTGGTCTCCGACGATCGTGCCTCCGCGGACTGCGGAGATACCGATTTCTTTCTCACGGCGTTTCTCACGTCTGGTGCTGCGGTCATAGACATAATCATAGGCACCGCCCATGGCGTCATTGATGCTGTCCGCCAGTGCGATCGCAGTTCCGCTGGGGGCGTCGAGCTTCTGGTTGTGGTGCTTCTCGACGATCTCGATATCAAAGCCTGCGGCGGCCAGTTTGGGAGCTGCCTCCGCCAGCAGGGTCTGCAGCAGGTTGATGCCCAGGGACATGTTGGCGCTCTTGAGGACCGCAACCTTCTGTGCGGTCTGCTTCATCAGAGCAGTCTGCTCTTCGGAAAGTCCGGTGGTGCATACAACGACAGGGATATGGCGGGAAGCGCTGTAGGCAAACAGGCCTTCCATGGCAGCCGCTGTGGAAAAGTCGATGATGACATCCGCTTCTTCCTTACAGGCATCGATTGACTTATAGACAGGGAAATCCGCATACGCATCCCCGAAAGCATCCACGCCTGCGACGATCTCAATACCGGCATCTCTGGAGACGATGTCAGCGATCATATGTCCCATGCGCCCGCAGGCGCCGTGAAGAATAGCTTTGACCATTTTTACCTCCATTCCCCTGTTTTATTTCAGAAGTCCGAAATTACGCATTGCCGTCTCGAGCTTCTTCGCATTGGCCTCTTCCATCTCTGTAAGCGGCATACGAAGAGGACCGGCATTGAAGCCCATCAGGTTGACGGCCTTCTTGACGGGAATCGGATTGACTTCCGAGAAAAGGTTTTCACAAAGATCCAGAGTGTCTTTCTGAATCTGCGCAGCGCCCTTGACATCACCCTTGAGCATCTTGTCGCACATATCGTGGACAGCACGGGGAGCGATGTTGGAGACGACGGAGATGACTCCGATTCCACCCATGGACATCAGCGGGACAACCTGGTCATCATTGCCGGAATAGAGGTCGATATTGCCGTCGGTCAGTGTCATGAGTTTGACGATCTGGCTGATATTGCCGCTGGCTTCCTTGATGCCGACGATGTTGGGTACTTCCTTCACCAGCTGGGCGACCGTCTCGGGATTGATATTACCGCCGGTACGGCTGGGAACGTTGTAGAGGACAACGGGGCATCCGTTGACTTCCTCTGCGACCATTCTGAAGTGCTTGATCAGGCCCTTCTGTGTTCCCTTATTATAATAAGGGTGGATGACCAGAAGTCCGTCGGCGCCGTAACCTGCGATCTCTTTGGAGAGGTTGATCGCGGTCTGCGTGCAGTTGGAGCCGCTTCCTGCGATGACAGGTACGCGCTTTTTGGTATAGTCGATGCAGAACTTGCATACGTCCAGATGTTCCTGCTCGGTCATGGTCGCTGCTTCACCTGTGGAACCGCATACGATGATGCAGTCTGTACCGTTGTCGATCTGGAAATCGATCAGTTCCGCAAACGCGTCATAGTTGACCGATAAGTCGTCTTCCTTAAAAGGTGTGATAATGGCGACTCCTGCTTTGGTAAAAATAGACATTCTTTTTCCTCCATTTGGACGCTCGTCAAATGTCCGCAAATGCTCGAGCAAGCTCGGCATTTGCGGCCGCTTGACTCGCTGTTTATTCATATTTTTTGAAGCGAACTGTGCTGATCTGTGAGATCTCATCCACAAAAGTACAGAGTTCTCCGCACAGGACGCGGCCTGTTAAGATGACCTCTGTGTCACCCCTGTGCTCGACAAGTTCATGGAGTTCATCCACTGTGATGATCTTGTTGTCGATTACTCCGAGGACTTCATCAAGTACGAGAACATCGCACTCTCCTGTTGCAAGCACTTTTCTGGCAAAGCCAAGACTGTTGCGTATACTGGAAATATCATCCTCCTTCTGTTCGACAGAGCGTTCATCGTAATCCATCTCGGACTTTTCGAAGCGGAAAATCTTGATATCCGGCTCCATACGCTTGCAGAATATGGATTCTGCAAGTCCTCTTCCCTTCAGGAACTGGATGATGACAGCAGTTTTTCCTTCTGCCGCAGCATCGAGCGCCGTACCCAGCGCCGCTGCTGTCTTGCCCCTTCCTTCACCGGAAAAGACTGTAATCTTTCCTTTCTCCATTCATACACCTCATAGCAGGAGTAGATAATCTTCCTGCAGTCATTCTATCGTCTCTTACATTGCCAGGCTTTCTGACACCTGAATCCAGAGCCCGCCTGAAAGATCTGCACGATAAAGAATAAATCCGGCCTTCACAGTGATATATTAACGCTTTACAGTAACATAACACGTTTAGTTAAGATTGTAAACTGATTGTGCCGGGCAGAAATCTTTTTGAAATCTTTTCAAAATCTTTTCCGCATTGCTGTATACCTGCCTTGAAGGGCATACCCTCAAGCCGCGCTTATCTGTCTGTTCGCTGTCCGGACGGTCACATCCTCTCCGGAGCGCTAAATCCCAGTACGTTGATACAGCAGGAAAGCACGCGTTCTGTCAGATGCAGCAGGGCGATCCATGATTCTTTCTGTGCCTGATCCTGTTCTGTGAGGATCCTGGTAGCATGATAGAAGGAATTAAAATCGTTGGATAACTGGTAGATATACGCGCAGATCCTGTGGGGGGCGCAGTCTGTATAGGCGCCTTCCATCATGGCATTAAATCCGGCAATATCCATCATGAGCTTCTTTTCCACAGCACTTGCAGGTACGCCTGTCCTGAGGGACGCGGGGTCCTTGGCATCAGGTTCGGCAGCATAGCGCTGGAGAATAGAGCGCATACGGACAATCGTATACAGGATATAGGGACCTGTATCTCCTTCAAAGGAGGTAAACTTTTCAATATCAAAAATATAGTCTTTGGAGGCCTGATTGGACAGATCTCCGTACTTGAGGGCGGCGAGAGCCACCTGACGGGAGGTCTGTTCCGCCTCCCCGGCAGGAATCTCCGGGTTGGTACTGATCTTGGAGAGCATCTCGGCATCGATATCCGCGATGAGAGTCTCCAGACGCATGACACCGCCCTCGCGGGTCTTGAAGGGCTTGCCGTCCTTGCCGTTCATGGTGCCGAAGCCGATGTGGATCAGCTTTGTATCGGGACCTGCGAGACCGGATTTTACCGCTGCCCGGAAGACCTGTGTGAAGTGCAGTTCCTGGCGCTTGTCGGTGATGTAAATGATCTTGTCGGGATTGTATTTCTCGACACGCTCCTTGATGGTCGCCAGGTCTGTGGTCGTATAAAGGGATGCACCGTCGGACTTGAGTACGATACAGGGAGGAATCTCCTTGGCATCCGTCTCTTCGGCGACATCGATGACCAGGGCGCCCTGGCTCTCGTAGGCATAACCTCCCTTTTTCATGTCCTCGACCATGCCGGGGATCACGGGATGCACGCTGGCTTCACCGTTCCACAGGTCAAAGGATACATTCAGGTTTTCATAGTTGCGCTTCATATCTGCCACAGAAACCCCGACGATCTTCTGCCAGAGGGCATACAATCCGCGCTCACCTTCCTGAAGGCGGCGTGTATTGTCCATTGCCTCCGCATAATAATCAGGATCCTGTTTTGACTTTGCGCTTGCAAAGGGGTAGATCTCCTCCAGTTCGGAAACAGTAAAAGGAGCCTCTTCCGGATATTCGCCCGTATAATCAGGGTCAAAATAGGGCAGGTCAGGCATGCGCTTTTTGAGCTCGGTGATGACCAGGCCCATCTGCAGGCCCCAGTCGCCCAGATGGATGTCTCCGATGACATCCTCGCCGTGGAAGCGGGCGATACGCTTGACCGCCTCACCGATGACCGCGCTGCGCAGGTGGCCGACATGCAGAGGCTTGGCCACATTGGGGCCGCCGTAGTCGATGATGATCTTCTCCGCCTTTTCCGGGACAGGCATTCCCAGACGGTCGTCAACGCTCATCTCCTGCAGATAGGACCGCAGAAAGCTCTCATCTACATCCAGGTTGAGGAAGCCGGGCTTGACCACTTCCACCTTGGAAAACACATCCGAGCCTGTGCCTTCATTTTTCGCCGCAAGAGCTTTTGCCACATCATCCGCGATCATAAAGGGCGCCTTATGATAACGCTTTGCACCTGCCATGGCACCGTTGCACTGATATTCGCAGAGGTCGGGGCGGTTTGATACCGTCACCCTGCCCAATGCACTGTCATATCCCGCCGCCTCAAAGGCGGATTCCATCTCTTTTGAAATCAGGTTCAGAAACTGCTCCAATTTTTCCCCTTTCTGTCATTCGATCGGGCAGCTGCCCGATTGGAAT
>ONXK01000112.1 GCA_900321785.1 uncultured Lachnospiraceae bacterium
AAGATATATTTCAGTTTATAGATTTGTTCGGTATAACGAATTTTATCATAATTAATTCAGCTTTACCATTGACATTCATAGCAACGTCTCCAGGCATGTTGAGACGGCAGTATTGATGATAAGGAATACATAATAGGATAGATGGATGAGGAATTCCCATGAGTGAATTCATTGGAATGAAAAGGGGTAAAAAGATTGTGAGTAAATCAATATCCTGGATGCCATTGATTGTGATTGCCGCCTCCGTTTTCGTAGGGGCCCTGGACGCGACCTTTATGAATGTATCTATGTCGCAAGTAGTGATCGACCTGGATACTGATTTGGGAACAATCCAAAAAATGGTTAGTTTTTACACACTCATAACAGCTTCCCTTTTGCTGGTCAGTGCCAGACTTCAGGACATCATAGGCAAACGGAAAATTTTCCTTCTGGGGATCATTTTAACATTATCATTAATGGACATAAAGAAGCAAAAGAGTGGAGAAAACGAAAAGATCAAATGAATGTATTATTTGGGAGGATAAGATCAGACGAAAGAGGGATAATATGAAAAAATATATAAAGACTATAGTTATTCTTTTTGCAGCATTAGTTCTTTCAGGCTGCGCCAAGCATGAAGAAAAGGCTGAGTTTAAGCCGTTTTACCGATTTGATGTCGACAGTCCGACCGCATGGAAGGAGCCGCTTAAGAACGTGCGCTTTTTAACAGAAGGCGCATACATCATTGAGCCGTTTTCCGAAGAGAATCTTGAGAAGTATAAATTAAATCCTGACACTATGCCGGACGAAAAGGGCATGGATACTTTGAATATTTCGGGCAGTGCGGAATTTTCCGAGGATCAGTTCCGTGAGCTTGCGGCACAGCTGCGCGATCTCGCAAAAGGAAAGGATATATATGTCGTCGATTGCCGCATTGAGGGGCATGAGCTGCTCAACGGTATATCCATTTCATGGTATGGCGATCACAACTGGGCTAACAAAGGAATGTCCCTTGAAGAAGCCGAGAAGGATGAGCGCGAGCGATTTGGCTCTCTGGTCGGGAAGAAGATCACCGCGTATTCTGTCTCGAAGAATGCTCCGGCTGAGAGCGCGGAGATCACGGTAGAAAGAGTGATGACGGAAAAAGAACTCGTGGAGAGCGAAGGGTTCCATTATCTGAGGCTTCCCTGCCAGGACCACAGCTGGCCTTATGAAGAAGCTATAGATATGTTCATAGACTTCGTACAGAGTATTGATACGGAACGGGCCTGGCTCCATTTCCACTGTCAGGCGGGAAAGAGCCGCACAGGTATCTTCATGGCGATCTATGACATGATGAAAAACCCGGATGTGTCGTTTGAGGATATAATGTTCCGTCACGCCATGACCGGCAGCAGTTATTTTCCCTATGTCGATGAAAGCAGTGACATAGCAGATGTCTATGTTTTCAGAGCGAAACGTATACGCCAGATCTATGACTATATTCAGGAAATGAATGGTAATTACACGGTTCCGTGGAGCGAATGGGTGGCGCAGAAAGACTCATAACAGTTACAGCAGAAGGGCAGGGCTTATAGCATGGAATGGATCTGGTATATCATAGCCTCACTTGGGGCCGGGATCGGAACAGGGCTTGCCGGACTATCGGCGGCAACGGTGATGGTTCCGATCCTGATCGTCCTGTGCCCGTCCTTCTCCGGTGAGACAGGCGCATACCAGGCGACAGCGATCGCGCTGGCATCTGATATACTCGGTTCAGCTGTCACGACGCATACTTATGCAAAGAATAAAAATATTGACCTGAAGCGCGGCTGGATCATGCTGATCTGTATCCTTACCATGTGCACAGTCGGGAGCTATGCCGCTTTTCTGGCAGGAAACGTAGTACTCGGAAGTTTCACGTTGTTTCTGACGTTTTTCATCGGTATCCGATTCCTTGTAAAGCCGGATACCAGCCGCGAAGAACAGGCGGCAAAAGGTGAAAAACTGGACTTGAAAGGCGTTGCGATCTCCCTGTTCTTCGGTCTTACTATAGGTTTCGGCACCGGTTTTGTGGGAACAGGTGGCGGCATGATGATGCTGGTGGTATTCACCGTTTTCCTTGGGATGGAACTCAAGACAGCTGTAGGTACCAGCACCTTCATCATGGCTTTCACGGCGCTGATCGCGTCTGTCAGTCATATTCTGATCCATCCTGCGATCCTGCTTGAGAAGTGGGATGTTATGCTCTTGTGCATTGCTGTCGCCACAACAGCTTCCCTTGTATCGGCCCGCTTTGCCAACAGAGTGAGCAACCGGACAGTGGGTCTTGTGACAGGAGCAGTCCTGACACTTCTGGGCGGTTCCATGCTTCTGTTGAATTTCTGGCCTCAGATCTCCGCTTTTCCGCTGGCAGTACAGACTTTACAGGGATTGTGCAATCTGATTCTTTATATCATTCCCTGTGTAATGATCCTGCTCTTAATCCGGTTCTTAACCAATGTACCGTCTTTTGTATTCCGAAAACTTCTCCACATCGTTGCCTTCACATGTTTCACGGTAATGATGCTGGCGGCAAAAAGCTGGCAGTCGAAATGGTACAGCAGGCTGTTCGTGCAGAAATCTCCGGGAGAAATAAAGCGGAGTCTCCTTATGCTGTTTTTCATGTTTGCGGCAGTGATCACTGTATCATGGGGGCTGTTCAATAACAAACATGCTGCTGCGGCTGCAATTCTGATGTGGGGCGTCGGTGATGCAACAGCAGCGTTGGTAGGAATCCCTTTGTCGAGTTGTTTTCCCCCAGTGAGTGGGATACGGTTACGGTGCCGGTTACAATGCTGGCTATAGCACTTATTATGTTGACAAAAAATTAAGTATAAAGAACTGCCTGCATCATAGGAAAGGAGGAATGACTTTATGGAGTACATCAGAGTTACAAAGGAGAATCTGGAGAAGGAACACATCTGCTGCGCTATTTCAAACAACAAGGATGTGCAGGTCTCCTCAAAGAAGGCGTGGCTTGCCGCCGACAGATTTGAGGAAGGACTTGTTTTCCTGAAGAGTGTGGAGCGGGGCAAGTGTTTTATCGAGTATATCCCGGCGGAGAACGCCTGGGTTCCGATCGATGCGGAAGGGTATATGTACATCGACTGCCTGTGGGTGTCCGGCTCTTTCAAGGGACACGGATATTCTTCCGATCTGCTGAATGCCTGCATCGAGGACAGCAGGGAAAAGGGACGGAAAGGCCTGTGTATTCTGGCCGCGGCGAAGAAGAAACCCTTCCTGGCGGATCCCAAGTTCCTCAAATACAAGGGATTTGCTGTTTGTGACGAGGCGGATAACGGGATACAGCTGTGGTATCTGTCTTTTGACAATGACGCAGACAAACCGCAGTTCAAGGAATGCGCGAAGCACCCGCATATAGATGAAAAAGGGTATGTTTTGTACTACACCAGCCAGTGCCCGTTTAATGCTAAATACGTGCCGATTCTGGATAAGACCGCGAAGGAGAACGATATACCGTTTAGGGCGATCCATATTGAGAGCAGGGAAGATGCGCAGAGTGCTCCGACACCGATCACGAATTACGCTCTGTTCCATGACGGAGAATATGTCACGAATGAGCAGATGAACGATAAAAAGTTCATGAAGCTGGTCAACGGTTGACTAAATGCTACAAAAATGTTAAATTTATGAATTGTTGTAGTTAGGTTATCTTTACACGAAGCAGCGTGATGCTTCGCTGACCAGAATCTTATTTGGAGGCTAAATGCGCAAGACCGGAATTATAGGAATTATGCTGATAGGTTTTTTGACAGCAGTAAGACCTGTTAATGCTGCTGCGGCAGAGAATCTGCCAGCGGAGACCATTGTTGATATCGCTATTGATACAGAAGGGGAATCAGTTCCCGGCGAAAGCAAAGAAGAGACAGAATCCCCGGAAGTATCTGACGATCTGTCGGAGGAGCCTTCCTCCAATCCGGAAGAAAATATCGGTTCTGCTGCAGAATCCGTAACAGTTGCAGCCGATGATCATAATGAGGTTGATACAGAGACTGACGGAGATACTCAGGCAGCAAATGATCCTGAGACCGAAAACATTTCTGAGAACACCAATGATGTCCAGACCGGGAACGATCCTGAGAACAATAGCGATGCTCAGACTGCAGACGGCTCTGAGAACTTGGATGTGTCCGAACCACTCGTAGATTCCTATACAGAGAGTGATCCCGTAACCGAAGAGACTCTTGCCGCACAAGCCGGTATGAACCTCACGGAAAAGACAGAGGACCGGATCCACTTTATTGCTCTTAACGGTATCAAGTATTCAAGTGATTCAATCCTCATCGAGAGCAACGGTTTATACGGACTGATCGATTCTTCAAATCCTTCCGAAGCGGTTGTGGAAAACCTTTATCCTTCCAATACGGATCCCGGCGCAAACGGACAGACAGTCGTTCAGTATTTGAAAGACATCATTAAGATCGACCATCTTAAATTTGTGCTGGGCACACACAGCCATAGCGATCATATCGGAGGAATGCCCGATATTGCAGCTTCAGGAATGGTAGACAGTAATACCGTTTATATTTATAAAGAATACGAATTAGAAGGCCAAAGAGAATGGCACAATGACTATTACCTCGACCTTGCAAAGGAGGCGATGAAAGCTCAGGGAGCCGTTCTTTTAAACCTTCTGAGCCCTGACGGAGATGCTATGCGGATGCTCGGCGCGGAAGAGGTGCATGACAGTACCGACAGCGTTGGGGATCATATCCGCTTTACGATGGGGGATTTCCTGATCAAGCTGTTTAATATCCACAATGAGTCCACTGAAAATGAAAATTTGAACAGTATCGTAACAACGGTGCAGAAGGACGACAAGCGCGCCGTTCTCATGGCGGATATTGAGATGAGTGAGCACCTTGAATCCCGCGTTACGAATGTGATCGTACACGATGACGGATTTAGCGGCGTCGACGTATTTAAAGTCGGTCATCATGGCGGCTGTTCCAGTACTAATCTAAGTACGATCAAGGCATTTAATCCGGAATACTCCGTTGTGACCACCCGCGATTCACAGCCTGAACCTTTCAACCATACTTTTTATAATTATTATATAGAACAGGCTGGAAACAGTATTTACAGAACATCGGAAAATCTCGCAGGTATCATTGCAGATTTCGGTGCAGGCAAGATCTCCATGCTCAAGGTTGCCGAAGACGGTACCGAGGAAGATGCTTTTGCCTGGAAAGCGACGATCACGGACGGCTGGCACGCATGGTATCCGACTGAAGACAGCTTTATATATACAGGCATCAGATGGACCTATATTCAGTCAGGATCTGCCCTTAAAGGCTGGTTCACGGTTGATGGACGCAAGTATTATTCAGACAACGATGGTGTCACTCTGTACGGTCTGAGGAATATTGACGGTGCCACGTATGCTTTTGGAAAGAATGGAGCCATACTTACCGGATGGCAGATAATAAATGGCAAATGGTATTATTTTAAGGAAGACGGCAAAGCTTTAAACGGATGGCTGAAATACAACGGAAAGTGGTTTTATTTTAAGGGCAACAGCGATGGCGAAATGTGTGTCGGGTGGCTGACCTATAATGGAAAGAGGTATTATTTTACGAATAGCGGGATGATCACCGGCTGGAAGAAAATAGACAACAAATGGTACCTCTTTGGAAATGGCGGAGCTATGCTTACGGGCTGGCAGCGAGTCGGCAGCAGCTGGTATTATCTGGACGAAAGCGGAGTCATGCTCACCGGTATGCAGAAAGTCGGCAGTAAAACATACTTTTTCTCGTCAAGCGGAGCCATGGTCACCGGCTGGCAAAAAAAAGATAATAAATGGTACTTCTTTGGAAACGGCGGAGCTATGCTTACGGGCTGGCAGCAAGTCGGCAGCAACTGGTATTATCTGGACGAAAGCGGAGCCATGCTCACCGGGTTGAAGAAGATTGGCGGCAAAACATACTATTTCTCCGCGGGTGGAGTTATGCTCACCGGCTGGCAGCGAGCGGACGGCAAGTGGCACTATTTTGGAAACAGCGGAGCTATGCTTACGGGCTGGCAGCGCATCGGAGGCAGCTGGTATTATCTGGACGAAAGCGGAGTTATGCTCACGGGATGGCAGAAGATTGCCGGCAAATGGTATTATTTCAACAGCAACGGCATCATGGCGGCAAACACATGGGTTGAAGTATATTATCTGACAGCGAGCGGCCAGATGGCAGTTAATCAGCAGATCGGTGACTATTATGTCGGCGCAGACGGAAAGAGGGTCACCCTCACAAATACAGCGCAATAGTCAATTGACATGACGAAATTGCGGTAAAATCTTAATATAGTGTTGTTTATAGAAAAACGGTGCCGGAACAGATAGTTCCGACACCGCTTTTTCAGGTTATCAGGCCTTATGCTTAACTATTGAATACTGGCGGTAGCGGTATAGCCTTTTATCCACTTTCCGTCAGCTCCGACATAATACTTGCCGATCCACTCATTTAGAGCCATCTCTCCGTTTGACTTCAGGTAATAATTGCCTACCCATTTGTCTGAAGCCATTGCTCCATTACTTTCCAGATAGTACCATTTATTGCCATATTTATACCAGCCGGTCTGCATGACACCGCCGCCGCTAAAGAAGTAAACCTTGCCATTGTAAGGCTGTCTGCCTGTGAGCATGGCGCCGTCATTGCCGAGCAGATACCACTTGCCGTCGACTGTGATCCAACCGGTCTGCATAGCCCCCTTACTGTCAAGGAAGTACCACTTGCCATTAGAGGAAGTCCAACCGGTCTGCATGACGCCGCTGCCGCTAAAGAAATAAACCTTGCCCTTGTAAGGCTGCCAGCCTGTGAGCATGGCACCGTCACTGCCGAGCAGATACCATTTGCCGCCGGCCGTGATCCAGCCGGTCTGCATAGCCCCCTTACTGTCAAGGAAGTACCACCTTCCATTAGAGGAAACCCAACCGGTCTGCATGACACCGCCGCTGCTAAAGAAATAAACTTTGTTGTTGTAAGGCTGCCAGCCGGTGAGCATTTCACCGTTGCTGCTGAGCAGATACCATTTCCCGCTGATTGTGATCCAGCCGGTCTGCATGACACCGCTGCTGCTCAGGAAATACCAGTTATCGCCATATTTATACCAGCCGGTCTGCATGACACCGCCGTCACTAAAGAAATAAGTTCTGCCGCCGGAGACCTGTTTTCCCTTCAGCATGGCACCGTCACTGCCGAGCAGATACCATTTGCCGCCATCCTGGATCCAGCCGGTCTGCATGACGCCGCCTCTGCCCATGAAATACCAGTTACTGCCATATTTATACCAGCCGGTCTGCATGACGCCGTTGTCATTAAAGAAATATGTCTTGCCGCTGACTATCTGCCTGCCCGTAAGCATGGCACCGTCACTGCCGAGCAGATACCACTTGCCGCCAACATTGATCCAACCGGTCTGCATGACGCCGCTGCTGTTCATATAATACCATTTTCCGTCATCCTGGACCCAGCCGGTCTGCATGGCTCCGCCTTTACTGAGGAAATACCACTTGTCTTTTGAGTTGATCCAACCGGACATCGGGTTGTAATTATCATCAGTGAGATACCATTTGGTACCATCCTTGAACCAGCCCTTTAAAGGAGAGCCGGACCTGAAATAAATCCATTTAAGACCGGTGCGGTTATAACTGTCCTCATTGGGATACCACGCTCTCCATCCGTCACTGATCACCGCTTTCCAGGGAACAGCTGCTGTTGATGCGTTCTTAGCAGCTCTCCGCATGGTGACTCCCTGATCTCCGAATTCGGCGATGACCGCGGGACCGTTTTCTGATGTCCGATATACTTTTCCGCCGGCTTTTTCGACAAAAACATTGAAAAGGGTGTAACTGTCGGGAGTTTTAGACAGGCTATTGGTTGTAACAACGCAGTTCACCGGCTTCAGAGCATTGATGGTATCATAAGAGTTGCTGGTGGAAAAACCATGGTGTCCGGCTTTATAGACATCTGCCCTGAAAGTTACATCATTGCGGATGATCGCATTCACCGTACGGGATTCCATGTACTCGTCCATTTCCATGTCACCCATCAGAATTGCGCCTGAGCTGCCCTTTTGCACAGTAGTTACGATACTGTTAAGGTTTTCATTTACAGTAGATGCTACATGCAGATTAAACAGCCTTATCAGGAAATCGCCAAACGAGAATTCAAGATGATCGCCCACATCTTCTTTCTTCGCGACATTTTTCTGCACCGCACCCAGGGCTTTCAAGGCGCTCTGGCTCGGAGCAAGGACGTTCAAAAGAGTGGCTCCCTTGGCACTCATTGCCTCTACCGCAAGATCGGCGTAATAGTCATTGTGAAAGACCTCTTGTCCCGTAACGGCTGAATAGTCTTTGTAAATATAAACAGTTTTGTTGTTTACCAGTCCTGACTTCGCAATATCAGGCATTCCGCCAATATGATCGGAATGGCTGTGGGTAGCCAGAACAAATTCTAAGTGAGAGATATCCAAATCGGTCAGATACCTGACAACGGTCTCACCGTTTGCCGCTGCGTCTAAATACCCTCGTGTAAAGGCAAGATTCGGGTCGTCGGATGCGGTAGAAGGATTCGATGAATCGATCAGACCGTACTTGCCATTACTCTCTATAAGGATTGCATCGCTGGCGCTATATACTCCGTTAAGAGTGATAAAGTGAATTCTATCTAAAGTCTTTTCTCCGGCTATACTCGCGGCAGCCTTTGACGAGATAGAAAATACTGCATTTTCCGCGGCTTCGTCGATGGAAGGCTGTTCACCTGTAACAGGAACCGACTCTTCAGAGATCGTTTCGTCGACGACCTCTGCAGCGGATGCATCCGATATAGGAGTATCTT
>ONXK01000276.1 GCA_900321785.1 uncultured Lachnospiraceae bacterium
CCCGTCCTGTTTGTTGTTTTTTACGTGACATACACTAGTAGTTTACTACCTTCTGCGCCATTTATTAATGGCAAAATAAGCACTGTTGACAATCCTTACTTCCATATGTAATCTTAATAAATCATAAGGCGCAATGACGTGCCGGATCTTTGTTGATACCGGAGTCATTGCGCCTTTTTGTTGTTTAATGAATCATTGAGGTATAAGTTATGAAGATCCATGAAGAATGTGGAGTTTTCGGAGTGATGACTAAGGAACCTGCTGATGTGGCAGCATTATGCTATTATGGTCTGTATGCGCTGCAGCACAGAGGGCAGGAAAGCTGCGGTATAGTCGTCAATGAGGATGGAATCTTTCACTCCCACAAAGACCTGGGGCTGGTAAGTGAGGTATTTACCTCAGATGTTCTCTCCCGTTTGCCAAAAGGCAGAATAGCTGTAGCACACGCCAGATACGGAACGACCGGAGCCACAAATCGACGCAATTGCCAGCCCATAGAGGTGAATCATCAAAAGGGACATATGGCAATTGCACACAATGGAAATCTCTCCAATGCCGCGGCGCTTCGCTCGGAGCTGGAACTCTCCGGCGCTATCTTTCACACAACCAGCGATACCGAGACCATTGCCTACATCATAACCAGAGAACGCCTTCGCGCGCCTTCCATCGAGGAAGCCGTCAGCCGCGCTATGAATACGCTGGACGGCGCCTACTCACTTGTGATCATGTCTCCGCAGAAACTGATCTGCGCAAGGGATCCCTATGGCTTCAGACCGCTGTGTTACGGACAAACGGCTGATGGCAGTTATGTAGTTGCCTCCGAGAGTTGTGCCCTGGACGCGGCAGGCGCATGTTTTATCCGAAACGTAGAACCCGGCGAGATACTGGTCTTCACCTCCGGGGGAATTCTCTCCCGAAGAGAGCATTGCTGCAGCCGTGAAAGTCGGATCTGTATCTTCGAATATATCTATTTTGCCCGGCCGGACTCTGTAATTGACGGAGTCTCAGTTCATGCTGCGAGACAGCGCGCGGGGGCAGCACTGTCTCAAACACATCCTGTAAGTGCTGATGTTGTAGTCGGTGTTCCGGATTCCGGGCTTGACGCCGCCATCGGTTATTCGCAGGCTTCGGGGATTCCATACGGAATCGGCCTGATCAAGAACAAATATATCGGCCGCACATTCATCGCACCGGATGCGCGGGCTGATCAGGTCCGAATCAAACTTGCGCCGATTCGTGAAACCGTAGAAGGCAAGCGTATAGTCCTGATTGATGACTCAATCGTTCGCGGAACAACCTGCGAAAGGATCGTCAGGCTTTTTCGGGAGGCCGGCGCCAAAGAGATCCATATGCGCGTCACAGCGCCTCCCTTTCTCTACCCCTGCTATTATGGGACCGATATTGACTCTCAGGAAAACCTGATTGCCTGCCGCCATTCGGTTTCCGAAATCTGCCATATGATCGGAGCAGATTCCCTCGGATATCTTCCTGTCCAGAAACTGCAGTGTCTGACAGGGCATACGCATTTCTGCAGTGCATGTTTCTGCGGGGAGTATCCGACACCTGTCCCTAAAGCAAACAGCAAGCGGAGATTCGAGCAGCGACTATCTGAGAGGAGTGAATGACCCCCCACCCTTAACTGCATCGCCCTCTTGACAAATCCCCGCTGCATCCTATAATTTTTTACAAATGAAATATTGCATATTTAAAGGCGCAATGACGTGCCGGAGCTCGAAAGCTTCGGGGGTCATTGCGCCTTCTTGCGCGTCAGCAATGAGCCATGCACAGACAGTCTGACGGACAGACAGCGAGAGCTTCCGCGACAGTCACGAGCCGCAAAGCGGCTTGGGACCTGTCGGCATGGCTCATTACGTGGATTGAGCCATATACAGACAGAAAGGACCTCCCTTTATGAAAAGAAAATGTGACCGCCAGATCATCCTTGAAGACGGGTCAAAATACAGCGGCTATGGATTTGGCGACATGCAGGACAAGATTCTGGAAATCGTATTCAACACTTCCATGGTCGGCTACCAGGAAATCCTCTCCGATCCTTCCTACACAGACCAGGCCGTCGTTATGACTTATCCCCTGATCGGAAACTACGGCATGGCCGACGAAGATTATGAGACGGACCGACCCACTATTGGAGCTTTGATCGTGCACGAATACAATGATGAGCCCTCCAATTTCAGAAGCACGGCCAGTCTTGGAGAAGTCATGCAGAAATTCGGTATCGCGGGCATCAGCGGCGTGGATACAAGAAAGCTGAACCGCTCTATCAGGGATTATGGAACGCGTAAATGCCTGATCACAGA
>ONXK01000165.1 GCA_900321785.1 uncultured Lachnospiraceae bacterium
GAATCTGTCGCGTAATCATTTGTACCTTTTTTATCATGTTTCTGCTGGCAGGCTTTCCGGTATTCAGTACCGGGGGTATAGACAGTATGAACGTCTATGCTGCGGACAAACAGGAGGAGCTGCAGGAGTATTATGTCTACCGTCTTGAGGATGGTCAGCTCAAATACTGGCTGGATCTGAGCGGAGACGAGATGAAGCTGCACTGCATGTTCATGTCCGGCGATCCCGAGTATTATGAGAGAATCTACACCTTCGACGCCGACTCGGCGGAAAGCTCCGGCAGGACTGTTCTCCTGAAAAAAGTCACGGATGACAGAGGAAATGATATCTCCGACTTCTTTGTCATGCTGTCATTTACCTTTGTCAACGATCATGCTGTCATGTCTGTTGTCCGGGATGAAAAAACACTGGCAGGGGGCAGCAGTGATAATCTCCTGACCGGAAGCTACACCATGACACCGGGAAAACCAGATGACGCGCCCGATCATTCAGGCAGCACAGGATCATCGTCAAAAGGCGCTCTTAAAATTGTGGAAGGACTGCTCACGGCTGAAGCGTCTGCGGACCAGCCTGCGGACCAGTCTGCGGACCAGTCAAAGATCTATACCCCTGATGAACTGTGCAAAATGGCGCAGGAATATTATAACCGGCATAAAAATTTCTATCCGCCGATCGCCGATTACCAGGCGAAGGAGGGCGGAAAATATCAGATCCATCTGTATGAGGTCGTTGATGACGGGAACGGAACTACCCACACGGCGACTTCCGCCTGGTATACTGTGGACGCCCACGGCGTTGGAACAGATGATATCTATGGCGAGGCAGTGGATCTTACGAAATAATCCTGTGGGGGGAGCGGTGATGGATTTGTCGAGATTCGATGGGAAGCATGTCCGGATAACGGATAAATGGGGACAAACCTTCACGGGTATGGCGGAGTATGGGAATTACAATTTTCTGGAGTGCGAATATGGAGGTGATGAAGACGGTATCTTCATTGAAGACTATCTCATCTACAATTCGCAGATTATCAGCATAGAGGAAATCGAAGTGCACGGAACGGTTGAGCTGTGGACAGATCGTCTGATTCTGCGCAGATACCGCCCGGAAGATGCGGAGCCGCTGTATCAGTATCTGGGGACAGATCCGGCGATGTATGCGTACTCAGGCTGGAATCCTTATGCAACTTTAGAGATGGCGGCGGAAACCGTCCGCAGATTTATAGACAGCTATGAAGATGACCACGCCTATTCGTGGGTAATGGATGTTGATGATGTTGTTGTCGGGACGATCGGAGCCTATGACTATAAGGGCGACCGGATCGAGGTCGGCTTCAGTGTTGTGAAAGGCTGGCAGGGCCGCGGTTTTGCAACCGCAGCCCTGAGAAAAGTGCTGGAGTACCTGACGGAAACGGAAGACATTCCCTGCGTGACTGCATGGTGTGCGGCTGAGAATGCAGGATCGAGGCGCGTTCTTGAAAAATCAGGAATGAAGCTCATAAATACTGCGAAAGACGGCCTCGTGGTCGGCGGCAAAGTATATGACAGGATGACATATGAATATCGGCGGGAACTTGTGCCGCGGCTTAAATGACAGCCGGTGCGGGAACTTGTACAAGGAGAGGGGCGCGGAGTATGCTGCGCCCCTCTAAATAGTTTATTCCTTTCCTTCTGCCTCGAATTTTTTGCGCAGATCCAGAATATGGCGCAGTTCCTTCAGGACGCCGAGGTCCGAGAAAGAACTTTCGATGATGTCTGCAGCGTCCTGCATCTCAGAACGGGCATTTGCTACAGTTGCGGAAATACCTGCCTGATGGAATGCGGAGAGATCATTCAGGTTGTCTCCGAAATACACGGTTTCTTCCTGACCGATGCCAAGATATTCCTGCAGCAGTGCGAAGGCTTCGCCCTTACCGGCTTCTTTTGCCGTGATATCCAGCCATTCAGCTCCTGAGATTGTCAAAGACAGGTTTTTGGCCCGGCTGGACTGATCAAGCCCTTTGGTCGCCTTTTCCACATTGGGGTGGTGAAGCGAAATCTTGATGATGTTATCCGTCGGGATTGCTGCCAGGTCTGCAACGTTTTCGACGGCGTAGCGGTATTGGTCGCGCATCAGTCTGGTAACAGGAGTGTCGAACCCTTCAATCCAGCTGACATCCGGGCCCTCGACGACGATCTCGGAGCCCTCTATGGTGCGCAGCCGCTCGATGATGGGGAGATACAGATCCGGATCTATTTTCCAGCTGTGCAGGACACGTTCGGTGGTACGGACCATGGTGCCGTTTGATGTGATGAAATAAATGTCGTCCGCCACCGGCCGGAAGAGCTTCAGCATACTTTGGTACTGCCGCCCGCTGCATGCACAGAAAGTGATTCCTGCCTCCTTGAGTTCCCGGATCACATCATAGTATGCAGGGTCAATCACGTGGGAACCCTCTTTTACCAGAGTTCCGTCAATGTCGCTGGCGATTAGTTTGATCATAAGCTTTATTCCCTTTCTTGTTCAGTTCACTGTTGGCAGCGTGTTACTGAAACTTTAATTTGTAGCTGCCGTTTCCTGCTTCTTCAACGGATGAGGAAAACAGCACCCTGGCGGCTTCGATGAGGTATGCCGTATCTTTTGCGCCGGCTGTTTCATAAGGCGAGTGCATCGCAAGCTGGGGGAGCCCGATATCCACAGTGTTCAGCGCAACCTGACTCTGTAAGATGTTGCCAAGTGTCGAGCCGCCCGGCAGATCAGAGCGGTTTGTAAAAGTCTGATAAGGCACATTGGCCTGCCTGCAGATGGTCCGCATGATGGCTCCCGAAACTGCGTCGGTCGTGTACTTCTGATTTGCACTGTACTTAATGACGATCCCCTTATTGAGATATGTGCGATTGGTCGGATCGGTCTTATCCGGGTGATTGGGGTGTACGGCGTGGGCATTGTCGGCAGACACGAGGAAGCTTGAAGCGATGCTCATGAGATATTCCTCCTCTGTTCTGCCCATTGCGCGGCTGATGCGATGGAGCGTGTCTTTGAGGAATGTGCCTCCTGCGCCCTGTTTGGTGCCGGAGCCGACTTCTTCGTTGTCAAATACACAGTGGACGGCAACGGAATCCTTTGGCGCTGCTTCAAGAAAACCCTTTAGTGAAGCAAAGGCGCACTGAAGATCATCCAGGCGTCCGCCGGCGATGAATTCGTTGTTGAGGCCGAGGCTGACCGCAGGCATGCGGTTGTAAAGGAACAGATCTGTATCCAGGATATCCTCTGCCGAAACGCCTGCCTCAGCGGCAATGAGCCGCATGAATGCATCTGACTCTTCTCCCTTCTCACAAAAGAGAGGCAGCATATCAACCTGTGCATTAAATTTATATCCGTCATTTACCTGCCGGTTCATGTGGATCGCCAGATTGGGTATGATCATGAGGTCGCGATCCACATTCACAAGTCTTGTCTCGATTCCGTCTTCTGTTCGGACGATGACCCTTCCGGCTGCGGAAAGGGGCCTGTCAAACCAGGGAGCACACAGCAGACCGCCGTATTTTTCCACATTGAGCTTCACATACTGTTTGTCAATTGTGATCTCTGCATTCGTTTTGATCTTGAATACAGGTGAATCACAATGGCTGGCCATCATCTGAAATCCCGTGTAGTCAGCCTTGGGGATCCGGAAGGCGATGACGGAGGAATCATTTCTGGTGACATAGTATCCTCTGCCCGGAGCAAGATTCCAGGGTGCGCCCTCATATAGGCGGGTCATGCCGGCCTGCCGGAAGGCATCACACATGTTTTTAACTGCAAAAAAGGCATTTGGACTCTGGTTCAGAAATGAAAAAAGCTCTTTATTGACCTGATCAAACTTCATTGCTTTCTCCTCTTATCCAGGCTATACGATTTTAAAAAGGCATGTTTTCCGTTTTCGTATTCGTATACGCGGATCTCGCAGTTGTGGATCCTCTTCCAGAAAAGCCCGTCCGGGGCCTCCTCCAGGTATCCGCACAGTGCGCGCATGATGCCGCCGTGGCAGGCGACCAGAACATTTTCATAATCGCGGGTCTCCAGCTCTTTCAGGAAGGAGGAGGCCCGCTTTTTCATTGATCCGATGGTTTCGACAGTGGGCGGAGCAGGGAAGATTTTCGGCAAGACCCAGTAGGCAGTCATAGCCGGTCCCAGGGAGTAGTACTTGCGCTTCTCATATTTGCCGAAATGGGTCTCGATCAGGCGCGGATCCACGATCACTTCGGACACATCGACATTTCCGATGATAGCTCCTGTCACCTGTGCCCGCTGCAGAGGACTGGCGTAGACAGCATCAAAGCAGATTTCACCAATCATTTTGCGGGATTTCTCTGCCTGCCGGATTCCTCTTTCATTGAGAGGGCAGTCGGTTCGTCCCTGCATACGTTTGACAAGATTCAGGTCGGTCTGCCCGTGGCGGGCGATCCAGATTTTCATAATAGCGGTCAAATCCTCCTGTTCATAAAAATGAGCGGAATGCATTGTGAGCATTGGCC
>ONXK01000190.1 GCA_900321785.1 uncultured Lachnospiraceae bacterium
CTCATCGTAGACACTGGCGGGACCGCCGGTCATGATGATGCCTTTGGGATTCATCTCCCTGATCTTTTCAATTGACAGTGTGTGCGGGTGGATCTCACAGTACACATTACACTCCCTGACGCGGCGGGCGATCAACTGCTTGTACTGTCCTCCAAAATCCAGGACAATAATCCTCTCCTGCTGCATAAATCTACCTCCAAAAATCTGTCCGTTTTTATCTCAGTGGGATGCATAGTTACAAGTCACACCCGCACGCGACGGGCAAGACTCTCTTGCTGGTACTGCCCCGACAGTTTCTTTTTAAGCATACGTGGGAAACAGCGTCCGGCCGCCTTTGGCCTTTGGCTGTTTCCCACGTTTTGTTTAGTCTTACGGATTATATCGCTCTCCCCGGCATCAATACATGCTCAGTACAGGTATATGCCGAAAGAGCTTTTCTATTACAGTTCGCAGGTTCCCACGGTACGAGGGAAGGGCAGGACGTCACGGATGTTGCCCATACCTGTCAGGTACATGACGCAGCGCTCGAAGCCCAGGCCGAAACCGGCGTGGCGGACACTGCCGTAGCGGCGAAGGTCGAGATAGAACTGGTAACTCTCTTTGTCGAGGCCGAGTTCGTCCATGCGCTTCTCGAGTTTTTCGAGGTCCTCTTCACGCTGGCTGCCGCCGATGATCTCACCGATGCCGGGAACCAGGCAGTCCATAGCTGCGACGGTCTTGCCGTCGTCGTTCAGCTTCATGTAGAAGGCCTTGATCTCCTTGGGATAGTCTGTGACGAAGACGGGGCGCTTGAATTCCTTCTCGGTGAGGTAGCGCTCGTGCTCGGTCTGCAGATCACAGCCCCAGGATACCTTATAGTCGAATTCATCGTTGTGCTTCTCGAGGATCTTGATGGCATCGGTATAGGTCACATGTCCGAAATCGGAGTTGAGGACATGGTTGAGGCGGTCCAGAAGGCCCTTGTCGATGAACTGGTTGAAGAAGTTCATCTCTTCGGGTGCATTCTCCAGCACATAGCGGATGACGTATTTGAGCATGTCCTCGGCCAGCTGCATGTTGTCCTTGAGGTCTGCGAAGCAGAACTCGGGCTCGATCATCCAGAACTCAGCTGCGTGACGGGTGGTGTTGGAGACCTCTGCGCGGAAAGTCGGTCCGAAGGTGTAGACATTGCGGAAGGCAAAGGCATAGGTCTCGACATCAAGCTGGCCGCTGACGGTCAGGTTGACTGGCTTGCCGAAAAAGTCCTTGGAGTAGTCGACTTTTCCGTCCTCTGTTCTGGGAAGCTCCTCCATGGGAAGGGTCGTCACCTGGAACATCTCTCCTGCGCCCTCGGCGTCGCTGCCGGTGATGATGGGAGAATGTACATAGACAAAGCCGCGCTCCTGGAAGAATTTGTGGATCGCGAAGGCGATCAGGGAGCGGACACGGAACACAGCGGTAAAGGTGTTGGCGCGGACACGCAGATGGGGAATGGTGCGCAGGTATTCAAAGCTGTGGCGCTTTTTCTGCAGCGGATAATCAGGAGAGGAAGCACCCTCGACTTCAATCTTTTCAACCTGCATTTCAAAAGGCTGCTTTGCATTTGGTGTCAGAACGATAGTTCCTGTCGCGATGACGGCAGAGCCGATGTTGAGTTTTGCGATCTGCGCAAAATTTTCCAGTTCATTCGAGTATACCAGCTGCAGTGTCTGGAAGCAGCTTCCGTCATTGAGCGTGATAAAACCGATCTTTTTCGAGTCGCGGTTGGAACGGATCCATCCGCCGACTGTAACGGTCTTGTCAGCAAACGCTTCTTTTGTCGCAAAGAGATCCTTGATCTCGGTCAGGCTGTATTCCTGTCTCATACTATAATCCCCTCTTTTTGAGTCATTCCAGGTTGTATTGTATACGCGTGCAAACGCCTCACGGCCGGTACAGGTGTAACCGGCACCGGTCAAACGTCTGATCAGTTTTCATGCATCGCCGCTGTATCTTCTGTATTTCCATTCGAAGCATTCTCATTGGAGTTCTCCGAAGTGGAATCTGTATCTGCCGAATCAGCAGTATCAGAAGAGGCGGACCGGTCGGATGAAGAATCCTCGGAAGTATCCGCCGTATCAGAAGCGGAAGCTTCCTTTGTTCCGGAGGTGGAAGCCTCGTCTGCCGGCTTTTCTTCGTCAGGCTCTGTGACCTTGCAGTTCTCATAGAGCCAGTCACGGACGCGGTTGCTCAAAAGCTCATCCCTGATGTATTCCTTCAGATAGCGGTCCATATCCTCCACTTTGATCTCGGTAGAACTGCCCTCTGCATATTTGGAAATGGCTGTGTTGATCTCCTCTTCTGTGGGGTTGAGATCTCTCTCATCCGCGATTGCCTGGTAGATCACGCTGAGCTGAGCGCCCTGTGTGGCAAAATCCCTAATCATCTGCTCATAATTATCTTCTGTTGCGCCGTACTGTTTCTGCATATATGTCTCAATAGGCATATAGTTGGAAGAAGCAGCGTTGTTGAGATAATTATTATACTGGAAATAATAACTGTCCTGCATCGGCTGAGGAATATCCTGCTTAAAGGTACAGGTTGCCAGAAGATTGTCATCGATCTGGCGTTTGATCAGCCAGATATATCTCTGCTCATTCTCTTCAATCATATTGCTGCGGATATATTCCCGGAAAGAATCGATATCCGTGACAGCCTGGCCGAATTCATTGGTCAGATTCAGGCTCTTGACAAAATCATCCGTGAGATTGTCAGCGGACACCTTTTTGACAGTTACTGTAAAGACAACATCCTTGCCCGCAACGTCTTCTGCCGGATAGTCGTCGGGGAATTTGAGATTGAGGTCCAGTGTCTCGCCCTTTTTCGCGCCGATCAGTCCATCTTCAAATCCTTCGATAAAAGCACCGGAACCGATCTGCAGGTCATAGGAGCCTGTGCCGCCTTCAAATTCTTTTCCGTCAATTTTGCCGACGTAATCAATGCTTACTGTATCTCCTTTCTGAACACTGCGGGAGACCTCTTCAAGAGCGCCGCCGTTATTCTTCACCAGGAGATTCATCCTGTCTTCGACTTCCTCGTCAGTGGGATCGACCGGTTTTGCAACTTCAACTTCCTGATGCTTGTATCCGTCGGGAAGCTCTACATAGTCGGAAGCCTTTATGCCGGAAAGATAGGCTGTGTCATCCTCCTGCCATGCCGGTGTCTCTTCTGCCGCGGCTGTTGTCGCTGCAGCGTCCGCTGTAGAGGCAGTCGATGCCGCCGCAGAACCTGCAGTGCCTGTTGTCTGGGAACCGCAGCCTGCAGCCATGATACAAAGTGCAGCAGCTCCCGCAATCAGAGCGATCATATTTTTCTTCATGCTTAACCTCCATTTTTAAAGAGCAGCTCCCTGTCTGATGGATTTCATCCATTCGCTGCTCTCGTTACTCATTTATTTTCCGAAAAATGGTATTAACTGATATAGTTTATCACAGTACCAATGAACTGAAAAGGGAGGAATTCTTAAAAAACTGTGACGAAAAAACTGTGATGAAACATTACACGAAACGTTTCAAGTCACACATTCACCAATCCAGAGTTGTAGTTACAGTTCAGACCCACCTGAAACGCGAGGTGTTTTTCGCGGCATTTCGCGAAAAACCCGAGTACAACGACGAAAATCCCATCGCGTAAGCGATTTGG
>ONXK01000266.1 GCA_900321785.1 uncultured Lachnospiraceae bacterium
GATTGCCGCGACTCGTTCGATCGCACGGTCCAGGGCAGCATCAGACAGAGAGCGGACCGAGCCTCTCATCAGTACCTTGTCTGCTACGAGATTCATGGGGCTTCCGCCCTCGATCATATTGATGGTGAGGATCGCGGCATCCAGCGGATCCGTGTTCCGGCTGACCACAGTCTGCAGGGACTGCACGACGGTGGCAGCGCAGACAATGGGATCAATGCTCAGATGCGGCATGGACCCGTGTCCGCCGGTTCCATGGATACATATCTGAAAATTGCGTTTCGCCGACATCAGCGCCCCTTCATGACATGCGATCCTGCCGGTCTGTACAGAGGGCCAGTTGTGGATACCGAAACAGTACCAGTTGTGGATACCGAAACAGTAGGACGGATGGATCATCCCGAACAGTCCGGCGTCGATCATGACACCTGCGCCGGTCGTTCCTTCCTCGGCCGGCTGAAACACCAGATCCACCGTGTTCCTGAGCTCCCCGTCATTTTTGGCGCGCTGTAATAGAAGCGCCGCCCCCAGAAGTGAGGCCGTATGAAAATCATGTCCGCAGGCATGCATGATTCCGGGTGTCTGCGATTTCCAGGGACTCTCATACGCTTCTGTCTGCGGAAGCGCATCGATATCTGCCCGAAGCATGATCTCGGTCTGAAGAAGAGAACCGTCCTGCGGCGCCTCTCTTCCTGCCTTCTTTGGCTCTCCGGTGATCTGCGCTGCCACACCGGTTCCGGTCTCCGTCTCCAGCGGCAGAATCCTGAAATCCGGAAGTGTTGACAGAAAGTCCCTTATTTTTGCGCTTGTGCGGACTTCTTTTCTCGAAAGCTCCGGATGCATATGCAAATCTCTTTTAAACATCAAGATCCTTTTATACTCTTTCTCCGTCAAACGGTAGATATTCATAGCTTGTCTCCTTCAGAAGCAATGCCATTTAGCCAGCTGTTCGATTTAAACCCGAACAAAGCCCATAAGGTGATTGTAGGCACAGTGAAAGACGGAATCAAGTACATTTGACTGCTCTTTCCCTGAAGATCCTCACCGAGCGCCTGCTCTACTGGGACGATACAGTCATCCCGATCGATAAAAAGAGGTGCTGCCAGCATCTGCAAAGAGATATACAGAGAAGCGCGGATGGCACCTGTCACCAGGAGTCATCAGGACTGCACCTAAGTCTTAAGTTGCTATATTCATTTCCGTGGAGTAAAATTATTGGAACGTAAGGAAGCTCTTATTTTGGCGAAAACGGAAAGAATCTGGCATGACTGTAAGGCAGCATCACGAAGGCAATTCTATTAAAAAGCCCGAAAAAATATAGCTCATGTAGACATATACTGGATCGGTCGATTCGGAAAAGTCTGCGTGCGCCTTTTTTTATTCTCAAGGGGATCAGATTATGAATAACTATGATATAAAATGCAAAGTCATCGAAGAGGAACTCAGAGATGTGTGGCCGGAATGGCATGTGGCCGGCCGGCTGGGCAGCGGAGCCTTCGGTGATGTCTTTCAGATCTACAGGGACAATTTCGGGATCCGGGTGGATTCTGCCCTCAAGGTCATCCAGATGAGCAGCACGGATTCCACAGTGATCCTGCCCATGAACAAGGATGACCAGGAGCGGGCGAAAGATGATATTCCTGACCCGCTCCGCAGTGAGATCCAGATCATGGAGGCATTGCGAGGAGCCCCCAATATTGTCACCATAGAGGATTTTTATTTCAGGAGAGAAGGGCTGACCTGCTCCCTCTTTGTGCGGATGGAACTGCTCACCAGCCTTCAGGAGATCCTGCAGGGACCGCCCGGACAGCACAGTCTGTCCTCCATCCCGGAGATCATCAAGCTGGGCAGGGATATCTGCAAAGCACTGATCTACTGCGAAAATAAGGAGATCATCCATCGGGATATCAAGCCGGAAAATCTCTTTGTGGACGAATTCGGTGAATACAAGGTGGGGGACTTTGGCGCCTCAAAGCGCATGGATACAGTCCATGTCGCCCGGACCATGACCGGTATCGGAACCCTCTCCTATATGGCCCCCGAGGTCTTCCGGGGACAATCCTATAATAATACAGTGGACATTTACGCCCTCGGACTGGTCCTCTACCGCCTACTCAACAACGGCAGGATGCCCTTTCTTCCGGCAGACGGGTCCTACACCATGCGGGATATCGACAGCGCCAATTACAAGCGGCTCCACGGCACCCCCCTTCCGGCTCTGACCGGAAAGACTGTGGGCGGAGAACCTGTAAGCGACTGGCTGGACACCGCTGTGCGGAAGGCCTGCGCCGTGGATCCTGCGGACCGCTACCAGACCGCAAAAGAGTTTTACAATGCCCTCAACAATGGAAAAGCGGAAGAAGAAGGCGAAAGAGAAACAGGCCAGGGAAGAGGAAAGAGAGCGACAGACGGAGAAAAAGGACCAGCGAAAGGAAGAGGAAAGGGACCGGCAGAAAGAGGAAAGGAGCAAAGAGGATAACACCTCTCTGGACGGTAGAAGGTTTCCCACCTTTATTGCCTTCATTGCAGCGGTGGCTTTGATGATCATACTGACAGTGATCCTCTCCCCTAAGCCAGTGCCGATAGATCCTCCGGGAGGAGGCGGGACTGCGTCAACACAGAACACCGGCAATACGGGAGAGAAACCAGGAAGCGGTTCGGGAGAAGGTCATACGGAGAGTGGACCATCCTCCAACACTGGAGGGGAAGCCACAGCATCCGAAGATGAAAAGCAGACCTTAAAAACTGCATATGCAGATATTATACGAAAGTATGATAAAAAATATGGACCACTGACATTTGATGAGGATGACGGCATTTACCTGGGTGTGTTTCTGGCAAAACTCATCGACTTTGACCAGGATGGTACAGATGAACTGCTC
>ONXK01000242.1 GCA_900321785.1 uncultured Lachnospiraceae bacterium
GGCATATGGGGACGGTCCTTTTGTTTTTGTCCCCCCTGTTTTTCTCTGTTTCTCGTTATGGTACTTTCCGTTTCATGACCCAGGAAAAAGCCTTTGCCATTCTCAAATCGGCGTCTTTGAAGTGATTTCCCCTGTTCCACTCAAGAACACAATCAACTTCCTGTTCTCTGAGCAGATCATATGCTGTGCGGATTCTGCTGCCTACTGTCGCCATGACGGGGTTTCGTGCTTTTTCTTCCTTGTCTCCAAGGCTGAGATATACATGCCTGCTCCCAATCCTGTGTTCTTTCATATACTCCGTGAAACCGGGAAACCACATAGAAGGAGATGCCGCTGCAGCACCCTGAAACAAATCGGTCTGGCAGGCCGCCCAGAGTACGAATAGTCCCGCCAGCGAGTATCCCCCTATGAAATATGTTTTCGATCTATCCCCGCAGAAATGCATGATCTCATCGAGCGTTTCCGCCGCACCATCACCAAAATCATCTCTTCCAAAAACAGCGGGAGCTTTCCATGGAGACAGATCTTTATTCCAGTCACCGACTTTGAAAGCAGCCATTCTGAAATCCTCTGCAGTATTATCCCGGATAATGGCTATCTCGTTTTCAACTGTATCCAGATCGTGATCATCGACCGGCTGCAGTAAAACGATCGGGGCATTCTTATTTCCGTACTCAAAACATTTCATTATAGATCCCTCACATCGCAATACTCTTGCTTTCCCCGGACAGGATTCCCAAAATACCTATTGTCTGATCAGTCAGGTCCGTTCAGGTGCAAAGTCTCTTCAACATACTTCTTCGCAGCGTCCTCTCTCAGAGAAAAGCGCACGGCTATCCTGCTGACAATCTCCTCAGGGACAAGACCAAGTTCATCGTGGTAAAGCTTGATTGCTCCAATGATTTCGCCTTCGGCTTTTCCTTCTGCTATCCCTTCGGCTATTCCTTCGGCTCTTCCTTCGGCTCTTCCTTCCGCTCTTCCCTCTGCTATTCCTTCCGCTCTTCCCTCTGCTATTCCTTCAGCTCTTCCTTCAGCTCGCATTTCATTATCTCTCGTCACAAGCAGCATATACTCCAGCCTCCTTTCTTCACTGGATTTCACCGCTTTTACAGCTTCATCCAGTTCCCTGCTGTAGTCTCCTGTAACGCTTCCGTCTTCCAGATATTCCAGGACTTCCCTCAGATGGCCGTTGATATCGCCCTTTTTCCCTTTCGTATTGACCACAACCTTGTAGGATTCATCCCCGAACTTCAGATCCGGTTCTTCCCTGCAGGTATTCTCAAAAGTATAGAGATACCTGTCACGGCCGTATTCGTCATAATTACAGATAAAGATCACAAAGGACTTCTTCAGGCTCCCGTATTCCATTCCCGGTGTCAGGATACTGATATCTATGATCGACTGATAGTAACGCATTCGTTTAGGAAGATTGCGTTTGTTGCTGGTCTGTACCTCCACATTATATACGGCACCGGCATCATCCGTTACGTACAGGTCGAGCCTCACGCCTTTGGAATCATACCCTTCCTTTTTCGTTTTCTGCAGCTCGATCAGCTCGATCTTTTTTATTTTGATCTGCAGGATGTATTCCAGCAGCGGTTTCAGGTGCCTGGTGTCCCGCATGACCTGCGCGAACATGTAGTCATCCATTAGCGTCAGCTCGTCAAGTGTCTTCCTGTCAGCCATTTTAGTATCCTTTCCGGCTTCCTGCCTTTATCTTATCATACCCTGCCTTTTATGACAGCCTCTGGAGGTGTAATTTTTAAATGAATATTCAAAATAAATAATATTTATGAATACTCCGGCATATTAAATGGCGTTGTTCCCAACGCCGCCTTGCTCTTATCGTCACAATATTAGAATATCATCACTTCATAATTTGTCAATATGGATTATTCTATAATTATGTATTTCATGTCTGTATGCTGAACATCGACACATCATAATACACCTTTCAATACAGCATGCCCGAAAACAAACCGTATCGGGCAATAAGAATCATTTTTCGGCATCTGGTCTAGTGTTATGCTATTCATCCGCTTTCAATGCCGTTTTGTCAGGAATTGATCTTTTCGAAGTCCCTGAATGATAAGATACAATCAACAAAACAAAAGATTGATCCCGCGATGAACATACAACATACGCGGTTCGTGTCAGGAGGCAGAGCCCCTAGACACAAAATATAATGCCCGAGCGACGAAAGGCCGCCGGCATACTGATACAACTTAGAAGGACCGCGACGCATACAAAGCAGGCGCCGCGGTCCTTTTTTGGATTCCCGTCTCCCTTATATTCATTTTTGACAGTCGCTTTCCATTATCTCGGATTTTGACAATCGGTTTTCACTATCATGGATTTTGGCTGCCGGTTTCCATTATCTCCGGTCACATTCCTGCCAGTTCTTCCAGAAACAGCTCATAATAGTCATCCTCACCGACCAGCAGTGGGGAATTCTCTCCCCCGCCGTTTGTAGAACGTCTCATAGCAGCATAGTAGTCCTCTCCCGCAGACAGCAGATCCATTTCATATAGTTCGATCCCGGCCTGCCGGCTCAGTCTGCAGAAATCGGAGAGCGGCGTCCTGCTGTCTTTTGTATCCAGAAGGTCTTTCCGCAATTTCGAATCCTGACATGCTTTATTCCGGAGCATTGTCAAAGCTTCATATACTTCCATCTTTTCCTCCCTGACAAGCTGTCAGCCACTTTGCCGCCTCTGCTTCCTTCAATGTCAGACTGCCTTCCCTGATGGTGCACCAGAAGCAGTCCATGGAGAGATGAAAGGCAGGATAATCATATTCTATCGTGTCGATCAGCTCTCCTACCATGATCTTTGTGTCGAGTTCCTCTTTTATCTCACGGACCAAAGCTTCCTGCGGGGTTTCTCCTGTTTCAATCTTTCCACCCGGGAACTCCCATCCGCCTTTGTAATCACCATATCCTCTTGCTGTGGCAAAAATACGGTCTCCTTCCCGGATGACTGCCGCCACAACTCTGATCGTTTTCATCTATTCCTCCTGCCCTGCATACGGTAATTGCCAGCGATCATCTGCCATGACATTTCTTATATTTTTTACCCGATCCGCAGGGGCAGGGATCATTGGGCATGATCTTTTTGCCGCTTCTTTTGTAAGTGACGCCGCCTTCCGCAACATAAACGGGCTGTTTTTTGGCACTTCGCACCTTGTCATAAGCCAGATCCAGTTCTTCAGCAATCTGATCTCTTCCGGCCTTTACAAGCTTCTCCTCTTCAAAGCGGTCCAGGATATTTTCCCTCATTTTTTCAGGGCCGAGAATCTGCAACTGTTCAAGGAAGGTCACTGTGCGGGCATAGGTATGAGGATACTGTTCCGCGACATAGAGGAGCATCTGTGCATATTCATCGGCACATCGGGACATATACCACTCGTGTGCCAGCTGCACTGCGCGCGCGGAGTCCCCATCATTTCCGGTCCCGTTCCTGTCCTGTCCCTCCGCTGACAAAAATGATTCCATGAAGGCATCGACATTGCGGTCTTCATGGTAGCGGTAGGATTCCGATGCCCTGTAGGCACTGTCAATGATGGTGTATCTGGGGCTGTCCACAAGATAACCTTCCTGCTCCACGTCCTTTACAAAGTCCACAAAGAGGCTGCGGAAAGCCGGCAGAGTCAAAAGCGTGCTCCAGTAGGCGATATTGTTGGCGAGGCGGTCCTTCATGGCCGGAGTCATCTCTATTTCTCTCAGGAATTTCCTGTAAAGATCAAGGTCATCTGAC
>ONXK01000192.1 GCA_900321785.1 uncultured Lachnospiraceae bacterium
TTTGTGTGCTTTTTCCCAGTTGTAGCCGTTTACATTAATAAGTGACTGCTCATAATCACGGAGCATGTAACTGAAGGGAGCGTCCATGAGACATTCCAGCAGCAGGATCATAAATCCTGTGCGGTCACGGCCCACTTTGCAGTGAATCAGGTAGGGACCCTGGTGTACATTCATGAATCTGCAGGCATATGCAACTTTTTTCCGATATGCAGAACCATTATGGTACTCTTTCATATTGGCGTAATGGATTCTGCCTTTTGCGTACAGGGTCCTGTAGTAATAGTTGGGGGAAATCTTGTATTTTCTGAAATATCCCTCGACGGCCCCTTTTGTATCGCACAGGTTGATGACCGTCCGGACTCCTTTTTGTTTTGCAAGCTTGTTTGCGAATTGAGAGCGATAGCTGCCGTTCGCCGGATGCTGACTTCGATATAGAATGTTTCTACCGATCTTGCCGGCTCTCACATTTCGGAAATTGGCGTACTGGACTTCCGTCTTTGCGGCCGCTCCGGGGGTGCTTAAACTGTGAAAAGAAACCAGGGTTGTCAGGATCAATAAGAAAACGATACATTTTTTGATTTTGGTCAACATAGGCAGCCCTCCGCTTAACGGTGTACACAATAATGACGGGAAAGAATATGTCAGGAATGATTATGCAGGTCACGTGACTTGTAATAATGAGTTTAAAATAAATAAAAGAATATGAAAAATGTTGGAATCTTAAAAGAATTATAGCATAATCGGCTGTATTTACCTATAATCTTTTAATGAAAAGGTTTGTCCGACATTCGTGTGTGGGAGGAAAAATGAATGGCAGTGGATTTTGAACAGAAAGTGATCATGGATTCTTCTGATTTTGTGGTATTGGCGGATTATGTGCCGGGAATCATTCAGGAGATCCGCTATTATTCCTCTTACAATTTTGTCGGGGAGCGCATTGACGGATATGAGGAGCCCTGTGCGCTGTTGACAAAAGAGGCGGCGAGAGCGCTGAAGAAAGTCAGCAATGAGGTAAATGTATGGGGATACCGTCTGAAGATTTTTGACACCTATCGTCCGGCCAGGGCGGTCAGGCATTTTGTCCTGTGGGGGATCGAGGATCTGGATCTGCGGATGAAGCCTTATTTTTATCCGGAATTGGAGAAGCAGGAGCTTTTTGCAAAGGGCTATATTGCCAGCCAGTCCAGTCACAGCCGGGGCAGTACAGTGGATCTGACCCTTCTCGACATGAATACCGGAAAGGAAGTGGATATGGGCGGGCCGTTTGATCTGTTCAGTGAGGTTTCTCACCCGGACTATACTGGGATCACGGATCAGCAGTATGAAAACAGGATGCTGCTGCAGCGTGCGATGGTCAAAAACGGCTTTGTGCCGATTGACTGTGAGTGGTGGCATTTCACTCTCAAAGATGAGCCTTTCCCGGATGTCTATTTTGATTTCCCGGTGTCAGCCGGCTATCTCAAGCGGTGAGATAAGCGCTCCCACTTTTTTGTGACAAGGCGGCAAAGAACTGCTACAATAATCTGAGACCAGGAGATCAGCTATGAGCGGTTATATCATGGACATGCGCAGGCTCGTAGGACACAGGACCTTGATCCATTGTGCGGCGAGTATCATCTGTGTGAACGAGAGAGGGGAGCTCCTTCTCGGCAGGCGTACAGACAACCATAAATGGGGTTATTCCGGCGGCGCAGTGGAAATAGACGAGAAAGTAGAGGACTGCGCGCGGAGGGAGCTGCTTGAAGAGATGGGCATCACGGCGGAGGAACTGGAGTTTTTTTATGTGAATTCCGGGCCGGAGACGCACTATGTCTATCCCAACGGAGACGAGGTCTCCAACGTGGAGATCGTTTATATCTGCCGGAACTATCACGGCGAGATCCGCCGGCAGGTGGAAGAGATCGAAGAAATACGGTATTTTGGTATCGATGAGATTGACCTGGAGGACATTTCACCGCCGATACGTCCCGTATTTCGTGAATATTTCAAAAGATATAGAGATATATAAAGATTGGGAGGACCGGTGAAATGAAAAAGGCAAAGAGCATCTGCGGATTGTTGGTTGCTGCCATGATGGCAGCTTCTCTGCAGGGGCCGGTATTTGCAGCGGACCGGAAAGACGGCGCGGCACAGGATGGAGCGGCTCTTCTGACCGCTAAGGCAGAGCAGCTTAAAGGTCAGTACGGGGTACTGCAGGAAGGCGAACAGGTCGTCAAGGTGGATTCGAAAGAGTATTACACCAGCATGATGTATCCTTTCGACGAGAAGACGGACGGCGGGATCATTTTCACGGATATTCGTGATTATGACCGGGACGGGGCGCCCGAACTGCTGGCGGTCCGCAGAAACCTTTCCACAGGGAGTATAGTATACGATGATGCCGCTTATGATGAAGAACTGTATGAGTATACGTATGAGATGTACGAGGCAGAAGGCGGCGAATGCGTACTTGCGGCCAGCCGTAACATCGACGTTTACGATGTGATGAACTGGTCCATCAACTTTAAGAGTCTCACCGTCTTTTTGCATGAGACGGATCAGTATACAGATATATTTACGGAGACATTTATCAGTCAGCAGGATCATCCCTCCGACACCGGTCTGGTCCGTCTGCGCTACAACGGAAAGGATTTTGCGGAGGAAGACGGGATCCGGACGGGCTTCTGGTATACCGAGGACGGCGTGCGCTGCATGCAGCCGGTTTCGGCTGAGGCACTGCATTATCTGTCCGACAATTTCCCTACGGAGGACAGGTTCTGGACGGATCTGGTCACGACGGATACGGAAGAAGACGAGACATTTATCAAGGTAAGAGACGAAAAGCTCGGTCAGCTCGGATTGAAGCTCGTCAAGACGCGCCAGGACTTCACGGATTCCTATAGTGTGGAAGAAATGAATGACGAACAGCTGGCACAGATGGACATCGATTTTGCGGCAATCTCGGCAATTGACTGCTATATGCCGGCCGGGGGAACCGAGACGAGGCTTGCCTTCATTACCGAGTACACGGACAGGCTGATGGACGAGGACGGTATGACCAACATTAACCGCCTTGTCAGTCTTGAAAAAATTGCAGTAGAATAACCCTGACATTACAACAGCCCGGCGGACCGCATAGTGGTCCGCCGGGCTGTCTGCATGCAAGCGCGACAGCAGGCGCACTATTTTAAGCAGGGTCTGATCTTTTTGAGTTACAAGTCACTCCCCACCAGATTCGACGTGTTTTTGAGCGTCGGAACGCTCAAAAACCGGAGTTTTACGGCGTTCGGCGTTTCGCGAAGCGAAATTGGTGTGACGAGATACCTTTTTGAACGCAAGACCATGGCCACAAATATGCCGATGCATGACATGTATATGGATTTACAGTATAATATATACAGCAATCGAATAGACTGACAGGAAAGGCTTGACTTGATCATGGAAACGAATGACAGAAAAAAATTCAACGAAGAATTAAATCGTTTGCTGATGGAGGAAAGTGTCAGGCATATGAGTGTCTTCGCTCAGCATGCCGGCACCAATACACTTCGACACAGCTACAGAGTGGCGCAGAAGAGTTTTGATCTTGCGGAGAGATTTGGCTGGGATATCGATGAAAAGGAACTTGCCAGAGGAGCTCTGCTGCACGATTATTATCAGTACAGCGTGAGGGATGAAGGACTCAATGTTTTGCAGGCATTCAGGCATGGCACTACGCATCCCCGTGTTGCCGCAGAAAATGCGGACAGGGATTTCGGGCTCACAGACAAGGAGATGAATATCATAAGGTCTCATATGTGGCCGCTGACTCTGCGGACTATGCCCAAATCCAAGGAGGCCGCACTGGTATGTCTGGCTGACAAATATATCGCCACAAAGGAAATGGTATTCCACAACTTTTAATGGGAGACAGAAGAGACAGGCAGTGCCGGACTAGTTTTCACCCGGCATCGTAAAATGTCTGAGCCAGCGCATGCATCTTCAACACCATCGAATCGAACCATGTAAAAACAGCGCAACCCGAAAGAGAGGTGACAGGTTATGGAAGGGAAAACCGTTCCTCATAAGGAAGTCAGCACGGATCAAGACAGAAGCAGCATCAATAAGATCCCGGACTCTGTGAATGACGCTGAAAACAATAACGGGAATGGTGATCATGTGACAGATTCCGAGAAGACTGTTGAGAAGAAAACATCTGTCAAAAACGGGATCGTGCGTATGATCCTGGTCCTGCTGTCGTTAGTGCTGGAAGTAGCGGTCATTTTTCTGCTTCTGCATTTTGCCGGATCCAAGGCTGGCTGGATCTACAGTATTATACATATTATATCGATGATCCTTGTCCTGATGATCTATGGCAGTCACAGGACGGCGTCGATCCGGATGACCTGGATCATACTGATCCTGGTCCTGCCGATTGTCGGGACAGTGCTGTATTTTCTGATCGGCCTCAACGGCTATACAATACAGATGCGAAAGCGCTATGTAAGGCTGGACAAAAAGCTTTTTCCGCTGCTGCCTGAAAACGAGGACGTATTCAGGCGTGCCAGCGCCAGGTCCGGCAGACTGACCGGTGTTATGCAGTATATCAGGAAAAATGCGGGATACCCGGTCTATGAAAATACAAGGGTGACCTATTATGATGATGCTCTGAAGGGACTGGAGGCGCAGAAAGAGGAACTGGCAAAAGCGGAGCACTTTATTTTCATGGAGTATCATGCCATAGAGGATGCGGAATCCTGGCACGAGATCCGGGATATCCTTGCGGAAAGAGCCGGGGCGGGTGTGGAAGTCCGTATCTTCTATGATGATATGGGAAGTGTCGGGTTTATCACCACGGACTTTGTGAAGCGGACAAAAGCCCTTGGAATACAGTGCCGCGTATTCAATCCATTTACGCCCGGGCTGAATCTCTTCCTCAACAACCGTGATCACCGCAAGATCACCGTCATTGACGGTAAAGTCGGTTTCACCGGCGGATATAACCTGGCCAATGAATATTTCCACAGGACAGAGCCCTATGGCTTCTGGAAGGATACCGGCATCCGCCTGGAAGGAGACGCGGTCCGGAGTCTGACCATTACTTTTCTGGAGATGTGGAATGCCATCAGCAATAAGGATAAGGATGACAAGGATTACAGCAAGTATCTTCCTTCTGTATCTTTCCCGAAGGCCCATGGCTTCGTACAGCCCTATGCGGATTCTCCTATGGACGATATCCCCGTGGGAGAGGATGTGTATATGAGCCTGGCGGAGAACGCACAGGACTATGTCTGGTACATCACACCATACCTGATCATCACGGACGAAATGAATCACGTTTTGTCTCTGGCGGCAAAGAGAGGCGTTGATGTCAGGATCATCACACCCGGCATTCCGGATAAAAAGATCGTTTACAGCCTGACACGCTCTTACTATAACGGGCTGGCCCGTAACGGCGTCCGGATCTTTGAGTTTACACCCGGCTTCTGCCATGCAAAGATGTGTGTCTCGGACGACATTGTGGCTGTCTGCGGAACGATCAATCTGGATTACCGCAGCCTCTACCATCACTTTGAGAACGGCTGTCTGTATGCGGACTGCCAGGCAGTCATGGATACAAAGCGCGACTTTGAAGAGACCTTTGCCCTTTGCAATGAAGTGACCGAGTACTACGTCAGCGGTCGCGGAGCTCTCATGCGTTTCAAGCATATGCTTCTTCGCCTTGCCGCGCCTTTAATGTGAGTTGTCAGTCATTCGGAATCCGGTATGGGAAAGGAGGAGTCTATGTTTGACAAGAAATTGTATCGTTCGGATATGGTAAGATGTGTACTCTGCAGCGACGCTCCATGCACCAAAGCCTGCGGCAGGATCGATCCGGCACGGATGCTGCGCAGCATCTGGTTTGACAATGAAAAAACAGCGGCGGACCTGTTCCCTGTGAAAAACCCGTGTACAGACTGCTCAGCTCCCTGTGAGGCGGCATGTGTCCGCGCGTGGGAGGTTCCCATCCGAAGCCTGATGTGCAGACTCCACGATGAGGTGAAACCTGCATTGGAGATTCCTTCTCCGGATACAGAAGAGAGACTGGCAGCAGATTTCTGCGGCATACGGCTGGAAAACCCCTTCCTGCTCTCATCCTCTGTCGTGGCAAGTACATATGATATGTGCGCCAGGGCTTTTGAGGCCGGATGGGCGGGCGCAGCATTCAAGACGATCTGCTCCTTTGAGATCCACGAAGCCTCACCCAGATTTTCCGCGATCACGGGGGCGGACGGAAATATTATCGGCTTCAAAAATATAGAACAGCTCTCGGATCACAGTGTGATGGAAAACATGGAGATTTTCCGCCGTCTGAAAGAAAAATACCCCTCCAAATTTATCCTTGCATCCATCATGGGGAAGGATGAGTCTGAATGGGAGATGCTGGCACATCTTTGTGAGGAAAACGGTGCGGATGCTATTGAACTCAATTTCTCATGTCCCAATATGGCGGAAGGCGGCCTTGGATCTGACATAGGACAGATTCCGGAGCTGGTAGAATGTTACACTGCCGCCGCCAGCCGTGGAGTGAAAATCCCCGTTCTGGCAAAACTGACTCCCAATGTTGCCAGAATGAGCCCTGCTGCAGAGGCCGCCATGCGGGGAGGCGCGAGCGGGATCGCTGCCATCAATACCATCAAGAGCATCATCGATGTCAACCGCCACACCTACCGATCAGCTCCTGCGGTGCACGGCATGTCCGCGGTCGGCGGCTACAGCGGCAATGCAGTCAAACCCATTGCTCTGCGCTTTATAGCGGAGCTGGGACAGAATCCGGCCCTGTCCGGCATGCATCTCAGCGCCATGGGCGGCATAGAAAACTGGTCTGATGCCCTGGAATACATTTTGCTGGGCGCACAGCATTGAGGAGATCAGGGGAGCTGCCCTGGATTATGTCAGCGAAAATACCGATGTGCTCGAACGGGATACGGTGATCTTCCCCAAATTCAACCGCGACAAATGCATAGGCTGCGGCAGATGCTCTGTTTCCTGTGCAGACGGAGGGCACCAGGCCATCCGGATGAACGAAGACCGCCGTCCTGTCCTGAACGGAAAGAAATGTGTAGGCTGTCACCTCTGTGTTCTCGTATGTCCGCAGAGGGCCATCAGCTCCAGCCGCAAAAGGATCGCCAAACCGTAAACAGCAAGGAGAAAAGGATTAAAGAATGCAGTACGAAGGAGATGTCTACAGACCGCCCAGTGAGGCAAGGAGCCTGATCATTCAGGTTACCATCGGTTGTTCACATAATACATGTACATTCTGCCATATGTACACGGGAAAACAGTTCCGTATCAGGAAGCGGGAGGAGATCCTGCGGGATCTGGAGGAATGCAGCATTGAATACGGAAGATACGTCCGCAGGGTGTTTTTTGCGGACGGAGATGCGCTGATCGTAAAGACACCGCTCCTTCTGGAACTGCTGGCTTATGTCAAAGACCACTTTCCCTATGTGGAGCGTGTCACTGCTTACGGAACGGCTTCGGATGTGCTGCGCAAGTCTGAAGAGGAACTTACTGCACTCGCGAATGCAGGTCTGGAAATGGTCTATCTGGGAGCGGAGTCGGGAGACGATGAAATCCTCAGACAGATCCAAAAGGGACAGACAGCCGCAGAACTGATTGAGGCAGGCCGAAAACTGAAACGCTGCGGGATCAAGACATCTGTGACGCTGATCTCGGGACTGGGCGGACCGGACGGCATGGAGAAGCATGCACTGGGAAGCGCAAAGCTCATCAACGAAATGAATCCGGAATATGCCGCCATCCTCTCCCTGCAGCTGCGGGAGGATTCTCCCATGGCCCGGGAGGTACTGCGCGGGGAGCGTCAGCTCCTGACAGCGGATCAGACCGTGGAGGAGACGGAGATCTTCCTGCGGGCGATCGACTCTCCGGGCACGGTTTTCCGGTCCAACCACGCCTCCAATTTTGTGGCTCTGGCAGGTGTCTTCAATCAGGACATTCCTCTTATGCTGCAGCAGCTTGAGGAGGCAAAGGCAAAACAGCGATACCGTCCGGAATGGATGCGGGAACTTTGACCGCATTACGCGCGACAGCATGCGAAGTTTTCATTTTACATGTTTTCGCGAACTATCCCCATGGCCACAAAATATGAATATAAATAGAATGCCCTCTGAACATTACGCTTTTGCGGGATGTCCGGAGGGCATTTAATGATTATGGTCACACCCGGGACAGGGTGTGACCATACAGGAAGCAAGGATTGTGCTGTGGATCATGCAGCACTCTTATTATTTTGCGGCGCGCTTAGCGGCGAGCTTCTCGAGAAATTCGTCGCCGTAGCCATATTTTTCAACGACGAAATCGAGATCTTTGTCACCGCGGCCGGAGAGATTGACCAGGATGGAACCGGTAGCACCGGTTCTGGCAACGCGGATCGCGTATGCAAGAGCGTGAGAACTCTCGATCGCCGGAATGATACCCTCGTGCCTGGAGAGCAGGAAGAGTGCCTCGATGGCATCGTCATCATCGACCGTAGTGTATTTGACGCGGTCCATCTTGTGAAGCAGGGCATGTTCGGGACCTGCAGCAGGATAATCCAGGCCGCTGGCATTGGAATAGACGGGTGCGGGATCTCCGTTTTCGTCCGCGAGCATGATGCTTTTGAAGCCGTGCATGATACCTTCTGTGCCGTAGTTGATGGAGGCGGCATGGTCACCCAGTTTGGGACCGCGGCCGAGGGGCTCTACGCCGATCAGCTCAACGGGATCCGCAAGGAAAGGTGTAAACATACCGATCGAGTTGGAACCTCCGCCCACGCAGGCAGCGACCTGGTCCGGCAGGTGGCCTGTCTGCTCGACAAACTGTGCCCTGGCTTCTTCGCCGATGCAGAACTGGAAGTCACGGACCATCAGCGGGAAGGGATGAGGGCCTGCAGCCGTTCCGATGCAGTAAACCGCATCTTTGTACTCTCTGGAATATGCCATAAAAGCAGCGTCAACGGCTTCTTTGAGGGTCTTGAGACCGAAGCTCACCGGAACAACATTTGCGCCCAGAAGCTTCATGCGGGTTACATTGGGAGCCTGTTTGGCAATGTCGACTTCGCCCATGTAGATATCGCACTCGAGTCCGAAATAGGCGGCCGCTGTTGCAAGAGCAACACCGTGCTGACCCGCACCTGTCTCGGCAATCAGTTTCTTCTTGCCCATGTACTTGGCCAGAAGTCCTTCGCCCATGCAGTGGTTGAGTTTGTGGGCGCCGGTATGGTTGAGATCCTCTCGCTTGAGATAGATCTGCGTCCTGCCCAGGAGATTGGACAGGTTCTGGCAATGGTAGACCGGTGTGGGACGGCCCTGGAAATCCTTGCGGATGCGGCGGAGCTCTGCAATGAACTGCGCGGACTGGGCGATGGTATTGTAAGCCTCTGCATATTCATTAAAAGCCTTGATCAGCTCGGGATCTTTAAGATAGTTGCCGCCATATTCTCCGAAATATCCGTCCTGAGAGGGATACTCCTTGAGATAATTGTCAAAATCACGATATTTGTTCATGTCATATTGCCTTTCTGTATAGATAAATTTGTAAAATTATAGCACAGAAGCCGGTTCTTTCTCAAGCCTGCCGCACAGGGAGCGTCCAGCCGCCAGCCGGAATAATGGTGGTTGCAGTTCAGAGATTCCTGTTCTTGAGGACGCCTTTTGTGCATTGCTGTGGAGGCGGGCCTTGAAAAACGTCGGTACTTGCTTTTTGCAAGCTCCGCGCAGCAAAAAGCTTAGTATCCGCTACGTTTTTCACGGAGCGGGAGCGTCCCGCCGGAATAGTGATGCACAAAAGGCAAATTTTATTAGC
>ONXK01000009.1 GCA_900321785.1 uncultured Lachnospiraceae bacterium
AGTACAGCTGTCTGAAGGCGCTTACATTGACTGGGCAAACCTTCCCCAGGGCGCTGAAGGCATCAAGACCGCGATCGCGCAGTATGCTTCCGGCATGTCCATGGATCCCACCAAGGTGACCACTCTTCAGGACAACCTGAACTCTCTGGTTCCCGGACTTGCAGCTCTGCTGCTTACCTTCCTGTGCATGTATCTGCTCAAGAAGAAAGTTTCCCCGATCGTTATCATCCTCGGCCTCTTCGTCGTTGGTATCGTTTTCCACGTGATTGGACTGATGTAATATCTGAATGCCGTCAGCTCCTGGGGAGTTGACGCAATGACAGATTACATGCCTGAAAGGAAGCTTTCCTGACAGACTCATATTTAAGTTTATAGCGCCCCCGCGGTCAGCTTTGCTGCCTCGGGGGCGTTGTACATTGTCTGACTGCGACAGGTGCACTGTTTTCAAGTGCCTGTAACCATCTGTTATGGGAACGTTATGGGAACCATAGGAATCGATTGAAAATATCCCATCTGCATGATAGGATATTAAAAGTATGATGAAAACAGCGAGTCAAGTGGCCGCAAATGCCGAGCTTGCTCGGGCATTTGCGGACATTTGACGAGCGTCCAAACATGAGGAAGAAGCCGTTTTGCGCATGTTTTACGCGCAAAACGAGCGGAATCCGAATGGTTGGAGCGATGCGAGAGCGCCCGTGGCGCGGAGCAGCGCGTAGTTTTCATCATACGTCGACTGTGACGCCACGTCATGGAACTGAAGTATGAAATAACCAATGCGCCGGGAAAAGCAGCGCTTGAATTATGCATGATTGCGGCCGCGAGACCATGGCCACGGGTATAAGGAGATTTGAAATGGCTCAGTCGATGAATACAAAGGTAGAGTATGTCTGCAGTGCGACAGCATTTAAAGGCATCGAGCAATACGGAAAGATCATGGTCGGAGACAAGTCCTTTGAATTTTATGATGATCGGAATGTCGAAAACTATGTTCAGATCCCGTGGGAGGAAATCACATATATCGTTGCAGATGTTGCTTTCGGCGGCAAATGGCTTCCCCGTTTTGAAGTCCAGACCAGGCAGAACGGTTCTTTCCGCTTTTCCGCAGGAAAGAATACCAAACCTCTGCTTCGGGCTTGCAGGGAACACATGCCGGCGGATCACCTGGTCCGGGCCCTGACGATGACCCAGAAGCTCAGCCGCGGCATAAAAGCCCGTTTCGGCAAATAATCGGCTGCAATACATTACCTGGTTGACCGTTTCCCAAAATAATCCGGAGCAATACATCACCGGGGCTGACAGTTTCGGTAAACACACCGGAACGATACATCATGCAGATTAATTGATTGATCAGAAAGGAACATAAAGATGCATATTGTGTGCTTGGATTTGGAAGGCGTACTGGTACCTGAAATCTGGATTGCTTTTTCGGAAGTGACAGGGATCCCCGAACTCAGGAGAACAACAAGGGATGAACCGGATTACGATAAACTGATGGCATTCCGCAGGAGCATCCTGCGTGAGCACGGTCTGGGACTTCCCCAGATCCAGGAAACGATCGCAAAGATCGATCCGCTTCCCGGCGCAGTTGAGTTCCTTGACGAATTGCGCAGTATCACACAGGCGGTCATTATCAGTGACACTTTCACTGAGTTTGCCAAACCCCTGATGAAAAAACTCGGCTGGCCGACGCTTTTCTGCAACTCCCTGGTAGTGGCGCCGGACGGAGAGATCATCGGACACAAGATGCGCTGTGCGAATTCCAAATATTCTACTGTAAAGGCGCTTCAGTCTGTCGGATTTGAGACGATCGGAATTGGTGACAGCTATAATGACCTGGCGATGATCCAGGCGGGCAAAGACGGATTCCTTTTCCGCACGACGGAACAGATCCGCAAAGATTATCCCGATATTCCAACCTTTGAAGAATACAGGGACCTGCTTGCGGCGATCAAAAAAGCCATCGGTGCCTGACGGGCTGCCGAACGAGCTGCCTGACGGGCTTCCGAATGAACTGCCGAAGATGCTGCTCTTACAAAGGTGCTGTATTGCTAAAAGTGCTGTATTGCATAAGCTGCTGCATCCACGCATACGGTGCATACGGTGCGCAGGCTCCGGGAGTGAGTTTGAAAAATAACCGGCGCATTCTCATGACTTCATAACAGTCGTGTGAGGCTTCACCGGATAGTTATAATATTTGACAAGGAGGAGAAAGCTGCTTGGATGATATTTTGAGTACAGCTGTGGAGGCGATCCCGGTTGAAGATGTCGGACAAATAGAAGCTTCGGATCTGACAGTCGATAATCTGCACAAATTTTTGGAGAGCCTTCTGCCCGGAATCAGGTCACTGGCATTTAATATCCTTGTATGCATAGTGATTTATGTGGTGGGCAAAAAACTGATCAGGCTGATCCACAAAATGCTGCAGAAAACGATGGAAAAGACACAGGCGGATGTCGGGATCATCCGTTTTCTCGGTTCAACGCTGGATGTAGTCCTCCATATTTTTATGATCTTTATGATCCTGGGACAGCTCGGCGTGAACACGGCTTCGATCGTGACTGTTCTGGGCGCGGGCATGCTGGCAGTCGGCATGGCCCTGCAGGGAAGTCTGTCTAATGTGGCGGGCGGCATTTTGATCCTCTTTATGCGCCCCTTCCGCGTAGGCGATTATATTGTCTGCGATTATGGTGAGGGAACAGTTACTTTGATCGGCCTTTTCTACACGACCATCACGGCAAAAGATAACCGCGTTATCACAGTCCCCAACGGATCGATCTCAAACTGCGCCGTTACCAACTGCACACAGAATCCGGTCAGGCGCATTGATACCATTGTCGGGATCAGCTATGACTCTGATATTCGGCTGGCCAAGGAGATCATGGAGTCAATTGCGCGGAATTGCCGATATGTTCTGCAGGACCGCGAAATCACCGTCTTTGTCGACAGCCTTGGAGACAGCGCAGTCAATATCGGGCTGTTCTGCTATGTCAATACGCCTGATTTCCTTGCCGCTAAATGGCAGATGACGGAGGATATCAAACTCCGCTTTGATGATGCGGGAATCAGCATACCTTTCCCGCAGGTACACGTACATATGGAAAATGCTTAAGGTCGTTAGTTTACAACACAATGCCGCAGACTTATACGTTAGTTTACAACACAATGCCGCAGGCTTGTGTATTCATCCGTCTATGTGCTATAATTTCTGACAGTTCCGGCCGATTAGGGATTGTGTATGACAGTACAGTATTTAATAGACAGTGAAAACGTCGGGGATTTCTGGATCCCGCTGCTTGATCTGCCTGCGGATGAGACGGAGCTGATTGTTTTTTATACAAGAAACAGTCCGCATATGAGTTATGAAAGTCTGATCAAACTCAAAGAATCCGACAGGACAGTTACATTTATCAAGTGCTACGAGGGAACCAACGCCCTGGACTTCCAGCTCGTTTCAGAGCTTGGATACCGAATCGGCAACGACGAAGACGGCAGGTTTGTGATCGTCACAAACGATACGGGATTTGATGCTGCGGTCAAATATTGGAGACGCAGAAAAAAATCGGTCAAACGTGTCACAGGCAGGGAGTGCAGGAATCTGGTCAGACGTCTGCGCGAAGATCTGAGTATTGGCCTGCATGATGGGCAGCATTCGCATTCTCTTGATGTGTCCGATCATCTGGATATGGATACAGATCACAGCAAAGAGCAGGATGTGCATGATGAAGCTATTCATGCGGAGAGCGCGGAGGCAAACGAAGTAAGATCCTCCGGTCCCAATTTAAGGGATGCGGAACGGGCAGCGCAGCCTGATGCTGAAGAGTCTTTCTCTGAAGCAGAATCCGAATACATGATGGATGCGGAAATCGATGAAGCTGACGGAGATGATGCGGACGAATTCGCATATGACCGGGAGGCGGAAGAGAGCGAAGCAGACGCTTTCGATGATGATGCGGATGAAGACGAGGAAGAACTCGATGATATCCGGGCGCAGGAATCCGGCCGGGATGCGATTGAAGATACCGAAGAAGAGATCCGCGTTTCCGATGAGGCTGTGTCCGAAGACGAATCTGCGATCGAAGATTCTGTCACAGATGACGGGACAGTTCCGGTTCAGGATGATGAGCATTACGATGCATCCGGTGAAGATGAGGCGGTTTCCGACAGTCTCGATACACAGGAAAAACCTGTTCAGGACGCCGGTCTGCCGGACGCAGAAGACAGTCCGGAAGGATTGGATGCAGAAGAGGAACAGGCCGTGCAGGCTGCAGTAAATGATACTGTCCCTGAAACACCTGCTTCTGAAAGTGAAGAGACCGCGAAAGAAGCCAGTACAGAGACCCCGGAAGGCACCCAAGATGCCAAAGGCCATGAAGCCCTGCTGGATCCTTCCTGGTTTGGGACAGAAGAGGATGAAAATGATCCGGATGACAGGTCCGGTGATGATGCAGGACATCACTCCAAATCCCGCAGATCCAGATCCCGCAAATCCAGGACAACTGCAAAGAAACAGGAACAGGCAGCAGATTCCGGCGAGAACGACCATACGGAAGCTTCCACAGAAGGAAAGAAGAGCAGGACTTCACGAAAAAACGCTTCTTCTTCCAACAATAAGAAGAAATCCGGCAGAAATGACGATGCGGTAAAGGAGACTCCCGAAGCGGAGAAAGAGACTTCTTCCGCTGAGATCTCTGTTCCCGGAGATGATGAGATCGCCAAGATTGTCTCATGTATCGGCGCGGATAATCTGGCGGAGCTCCACAATCAGCTGGCCACCTTCTATGGAGACCAGGGCAAGGAGATCTATCTTTCCATCAAAAACAATAACCGGAGCATTCCCGTATTAAAACCTGACCTCAGACAAAAATTCGAATATTACTGCGAGATCATCTTTTCCCGCAGTGATTATGAGGGAGAGTATCCTTCTGACCTATCTGAATATCTTATCAGTGTGAGAGAAAAACTCAACAATCTGAATTCTCTGCGCTATGCGCTTCAAAAACACTATGGCAAAGAAAAGGGACGCAGGTTCTATTTCCTGCTCAAGCCCTTTGCAAAGACAATGTATCAAATGTAAAGGAAAGTCGGTCGGAACAAAAGAGTAAAGAAGCCGGCAGCTGCGATGGCAGCTGCCGGCTTCTTTTTCTGTGTCCCGGCCCGGTCTACGTGTCTTTAGGCCTTGCGGCGGACACGGAACCGGCCGGAAATTTGTCTTATAGACAGGATGCGGCTATTATTTCATGAGTTGCCCTCATTTGTCCCTCGGCTCATTACATGATTCCGAGAGCCTTAAGGACTTCGGATGCCTCTTCAACGGGGACGATCTCGAGGTTTTCCTTGACCTCCTCGGGTACATCACGAAGGTCGTCCACGTTGTCCGCGGGGATGAAGACTTTCTTCACACCTGCCCGCTGGGCAGCGAGGAGTTTCTCGGGAAGTCCGCCGATGGGATTTACACCGCCCTGCAGGGAGACTTCACCGGTCATACCGATGCTGGGAGGAACGGGAGTGCCGGTCACCAAAGAGGAGAGGGCCGTGGTCAGGGTAATGCCTGCGGAAGGGCCGTCCTTGGGTGTTGCTCCGTCCGGAACATGGATATGGAGGTCATTCTCCTCCAGAACAGCAGTCTGCTCCGGGAAGAGGGACTTGACCAGTGTCACTGCGATGCGGGCGGATTCCTTCATGACATCGCCGAGCTGGCCGGTGATCACGATCTCGCCTTTACCTTTGGTGAGGAGGGTCTCGATATAGAGGATCTCGCCGCCGGCGGCTGTCCAGGCAAGGCCAGTGACGATACCGGGTTTGGCGCTTTCCTTAACCTGTTTGTGATAGACAGGATGCATATCGAGCAGGTCTCGGAGATTTTCCTTTGTCACGACGATCGTCTCACCCTTGCCCCGGACGATCCTGACTGCAGCCGCGCGGCAGAGTGTTTCCAGACGCTTGCGCAGGCCTCGGACACCGCCTTCCTGTGTATAGTCGGAAATGATGACTTTGATGATGTCGTCGGAAATCTCGATCTGTCCGGGCTCAATGCCGACGGTCTGCATGGCCTTGGGCAGCAGGTGGCGTCTGGCGATCTGCAGTTTGTCAGTGGCGGTATAACCCTGGAACTGAATGACCTCCATACGATTGAGCAGAGGCTCCGGGATCGTCTCCAGAGTATTTGCCGTGCAGATAAAGAGCACGTTGGAAAGGTCATAAGGCGCATTCATGTAGTGATCGGTGAAGGTGCTGTTCTGCTCGGGATCGAGGACCTCCAGCAGTGCGCTGGCGGGATCTCCGTTGTAGGAAACGGAGAGTTTATCGATCTCGTCCAGGACCATGACCGGGTTGGATACACCGCTCTTCTGGATGCCGTCCATGATCCGGCCGGGCATGGCGCCGATGTAGGTGCGGCGGTGACCGCGGATATCCGCTTCATCCCGTACGCCGCCGAGACTGACGCGGGCATATTTGCGGTGCAGGGCCTTGGCGATACTCTGTCCGATACTGGTCTTGCCGGTGCCGGGGGCGCCGACAAAGCAGAGGATCGAACCGGACTGCTGCTTTTTGAGATTCATGACAGCGATCTGCTGAATGATTCTTTCCTTGACCTTTTTCAGACCGAAATGATCCTCCTCCAGAACGGCTTCTGCCTCATCCAGATCGATCTCCTGGGCGTCCTCGTTCTTCCAGGACAGGCCGGTGATGAAATCGAGGTAGTCGTAGAGCATGCCGGATTCCGGACTGTTCTGCCCCTCCTGCTTGTAGCGGTTGAGGACTTTATCAGCCTCCTTGCGAGCTTCTTCATTCATGCCGGATTCTTCGATCTTAACCTGGAACCGGCGTACATCCGTGATGTTCTCGGGGTGCATCTCATCGAGTTCTTTCTGCAGATACTCGATCTGTTTTTTGATGGCCTGCTCGCGGTAGACCTTCTGGTAGCCTTCCTCCTGGGCATTGCGTGCCTCGTTGTTGACATGGAACATCTCCAGATTTTCATACAGGATCTTTTCCATCGCCTCGCTGCGGGCTTTGCGGGAGTCCTCTGCCAGAAGTGCGTAACGCTCTTCATTGCTGATATTGAGCCAGGGCGACATAATGGACGCGATCTCGCCGATATTGGTCCATTGTTCGGCGTAGGCCTGGGTCAGTGCTCCCCACTGGAACTGGGAAGTATATTCGATCACGACATTTTTCAGTTTCAGCAGGCGGTCCTCTTCATACGCGGGATCCAGATCTTCAATGTCGGGCTTACGGGAGACCGAAAGCTCGATCGTGTGGTCGCTGTAAACAGTGATCTCGTCAAAATGCACACGTCCGTGTGTGCGGATGACCAGATAACCTCCGGCATTGACTTCTGTAATGATGCCGGATACACCGATCGGATAGAAGCTTTCCTTCTTCAGGTCTTCACGGCTGTCATCGGCATGCAGCATCATCATGATGACCTTCTCGCCTTCAAAAGGCGCACGTCCGGTCATTTTTTTATAAGCATCAATTGCAAAAAAGATATTCGAATCCGGTACGACGAGTACGTTGTAGACGGGTACTACTGTCATATTTGTCTCCTTTATTAAAAATACGTTTTAGTAGCACTCACCGGCATTGAGTGCTAACAGGTGCGTTTTAGGGATAATAGCACCGCACAGGATGGATGTCAAGTGCCCCCTTGTTTTTCACGGAGCGGGACCCCCTTTGTTTTTCACGGAGCGGGAGCGCCCCACCGAAATAGTGATGCACAAAAGACGCACAATTTTCAGCAGGGTCTGTACTGCATCGCAGGAGGTACGATTCCGCGGTTGCACGTGCCGGTTTTCGATGGTATACTGCTAGATTGGATTGCGAGTCAAAGAAAAAGCCGGACTGTTTTAGGATACGGCTGAAGAATTCGGAAAGGCAGATATGAAGCAGAAGAGAGAAGATATTAGAAATGTAGCGATCATTGCCCATGTCGATCACGGCAAGACCACTCTGGTGGACGGGCTTTTAAAGCAGAGCGGTGTTTTCCGTGAGAACCAGGCGGTTCAGGAACGTGTCATGGATTCCAATGATCTTGAGCGCGAGCGAGGGATCACGATCCTGAGCAAGAATACTGCTGTATATTATAAAGGAACAAAGATCAACATCGTCGACACGCCCGGACATGCGGATTTCGGCGGTGAAGTGGAACGTGTTCTCAAGATGGTCAATGGTGTTATCCTGGTCGTTGATGCATTTGAAGGCCCCATGCCGCAGACCCGTTTTGTGCTGAGCAAGGCAATGGCCCTGGATCTTCCGGTCATTGTCTGCATCAACAAGATCGATCGTCCCGGCGCCCGTCCTACACAGGTGATCGATGAGGTTCTGGAGCTTCTGATGGACCTGGGCGCAAGCGATGAACAGATTGACTGTCCTTTTGTGTTCGCGTCAGCCAAATCCGGTATCGCGACCCTGGATCTGGGAAGCCCCGGCGCCAGCATGAAACCTCTGTTTGAAACCATTATCGATTATATTCCCGCACCCGAGGGCGACCCCGATGTGGGAACCCAGATGCTGATCAGCACGATCGACTACAATGAGTATGTCGGACGGATCGGTGTCGGCAAGGTTGATAACGGTTCCATTCGAGTCAATCAGGAGTGTGTGATCGTCAACCACCATAATCCCGATGTACGCCGCAAGGTCAAGGTCAGTAAGCTCTATGAGTTTGAGGGCCTTCGCCGCGTAGAGGTTCAGGAAGCGAAGATCGGCTCGATCGTAGCTGTCTCCGGTATTGATGACCTGCACATCGGCGATACACTCTGTGCAGTGGACAATCCGGTCGCCATCCCCTTCCAGAAGATCTCAGAGCCCACGATCGCCATGACCTTTAATGTCAACGATTCCCCTCTGGCAGGTAAGGACGGCAAGTATGTGACCAGCCGCCATATCCGCGACCGTCTCTACAGGGAGCTCAACACCGACGTTTCCCTCCGGGTCGAGGATACCGACACGACGGAGTCCTTCAAGGTCTCCGGCCGCGGCGAGCTGCATCTCTCTGTCCTGATCGAGACCATGCGCCGTGAGGGCTATGAGTTCTCTGTCAGTAAGGCTGAAGTCATTTATCGCTATGATGAAAATGGCAAAAAGCTTGAACCCATTGAAGAGTGCGTCATCGACGTTCCCGAGGAGTTCGCCGGCAATGTCATTCAGAAGCTGGGCGAACGCAAGGGCGAGCTGGTCAATATGACGACCCTCCAGGGCAATTATACACGTCTGACCTTTATGATCCCTTCCAGGGGTCTGATCGGCTATCGCGGTGATTTTATGACGGATACCAAGGGCAACGGTATCATGAACACCATTTTCCATGGTTATGCGCCTTACAAGGGGGATATTTCCTACCGTAAGACCGGTTCTCTGATCGCCTTTGAATCCGGTACTGCCGTTGCCTACGGCCTCTTTGGAGCACAGGACCGCGGTCAGATGTTCATCGGACCCGGCGAGGAAGTCTACACCGGAATGATCGTCGGTCAGAGCAGCAAGGCTGTCGATATTGATGTCAACGTCTGCAAGACAAAACACCTGACCAATACCCGTTCTTCCAGTGCGGATGAGGCCCTGCGTCTGGTTCCGCCCAGGATCATGAGCCTGGAGCAGGCCATTGAGTATGTCGATACAGATGAACTTCTGGAGGTGACTCCTCACCATCTGCGTCTTCGCAAAAAGATCCTGGATGCCAGACTGCGCAAGCGCGCATCCCAGAAATGATCGACCGTCACCGGCTCTGAAACCATGGAGCGGGAATTTCCCGTCCAAACAGTGAAACATAAAAGCCGTGAAGCAAAAAAGCATACTGTTTTCAGCAGGGCATATACTGTAACAGGAGCAGGAGCAGGGGCGATTGGCAAATGCCATCTTGTCAGCATCATTCGTTAAATGATATACTTGTACAGACGGATTGGATGCGGACGGGTAAACAGGAATCAGACAACGAGTCCTGAATCCAGAGGACCCGCAGGACAATTATACGGTCCGGAAATACGGCCTTCTTTTTCAGAGGATGACCGGATCACACGGACCCGCACAGAATAAGGACTAATCCATATGAGCAGAATCATACTGAAACTTTCCGGTGAGGCACTGGCAGGCGAAAACGACGGTACTATGCGAAACGCCAAAGGCGCTGTCAAGCTTTACGATGAGCAGGTGATCGCCGGGATCGCGGCACAGGTCAAAGAGCTGCATGACGCCGGACATCAGATCGGTGTTGTGACTGGCGGAGGAAATATCTGGCGCGGCCGCACAGGCAACGAGATCGACCGTGTCAAGTCCGACCAGATCGGCATGCTGGCTACCGTCATGAACTGCCTGTATGTCTCCGAGATCTTCCGGGGAGCAGGACTGGAGACCAGAGTGATGACACCTTTTGCGGTCGGCACTTTTACCGACCAGTTCTCCAAGGATCTGGCAGTCCGTTTCATGGAGCAGGGATCCATTGTATTTTTTGCGGGAGGAACAGGCCATCCGTATTTTTCTACGGATACGGGCATCGTCCTTCGGGCTGTCGAAGTCGACGCGGACATGATCCTCATGGCAAAGAACGTCGACGGAGTCTACGATTCGGATCCCGCTAAAAATCCGAATGCCAGACGCTTTGATCATCTGACCTACGAAGAGGTAGTAGAGAGAAATCTCCAGGCAGTGGATATGACTTCTTCTGTCCTTGCCAAAGAAAACGGAATGGAGATGCGGATTTTCGCTCTGCAGGCAGAGCGCAGCATCATCCGTGCCGCAGAAGGTGATTTTGACGGAACTACGATCACGGCGTGAGAGAACAGGCGGCAGCCGCACGGTGATTCACCTGCGTGCCTTGCAGAGGCTGCAGGAAATCGACAAAAATCCGGTAATCATTGAATATCCGCCTGATCTGACTGAAACATCAGGTACCGGCATTACTGCGGGAAGGATCATAAAGTCCCGGGTCGGTACATAATGGGAACACAGCAAGTTATGAGAAAGGGGTAATACCATGAGCAGCGAGAGAATTCAGCCTTACGAAGTGAAAATGGAAAAAACATTGTCTCATCTGGAGACTGATCTGCAGGCCGTACGTGCAGGCCGCGCGAATCCGCATGTCCTTGACAAGATCCGTGTCGATTACTATGGATCGCCTACACCGATCCAGCAGCTCGCAAACATTTCTGTTCCCGAGGCCAGGATCATCCAGATCTCTCCCTGGGAAAAGAAAATGCTCAAGGAGATCAGCCGCGCGATCTCGGCTTCCGATATCGGTATTAATCCCACCAATGACGGCACTATGATCCGCCTGGTATTCCCTGAACTGACCGGTGAGCGCCGCAAACAGCTTTCCAAGGACGTCAAGAAGATGGGTGAGGAGGCCAAGGTCGCTCTCCGCAATATCCGCCGTGACGGAAATGAAGCTTTCAAGAAGCTCAAAAAAGCAGAAGATGTCTCTGAAGACGTAGTTGCTGAGCTGCAGGATGAACTTGGTAAGATCACAGACAAGTTTGTCAAGAAGATCGATAAAGCGATCGATGAGAAGACCAAGGAGATCATGACCGTCTGATCTTTTGCCGGGTGTCCTGTGTGAATAGCTGCAACAAAGGCTTTCGGTTCAAAACCCGCAACAGGTACTGCAGCAGGAGCGCTGCGGAACCTGCTGCGGGTTGTTGTTACAGAAGGAAAGATAGATCATGAACGAGGAAAAGATACAGTCCCTGAAGGTTCCGGCACATATTGCGATCATTATGGATGGAAACGGACGATGGGCAAAGAAGCGCGGCATGCCGCGGACATTCGGACATTCGCAGGGCGCGAAAGTCGTAGAACAGATACTGGAGGACGCGGACCATATCGGAGTCAAATACCTGACGGTGTACGCTTTCTCCACAGAAAACTGGTCCAGGCCCCAGACGGAAGTCAAGGCCCTGATGAATCTTCTTCGAAGATATATGAAGACCAGTCTGGCAAAGTGTGCCAAAAACAATGTGCGTGTCCGTGTGATCGGCGATAAATCCATGCTTGATCAGGACCTGCAGGACTCCATCGCGGATCTGGAACGTGATACGGCGGCCAATACCGGGATCGGTTTTCAGATTGCCATCAATTACGGAGGGCGCGATGAGATCGTGCGCGCTGTCAGGCGCGCGGCGGAAAAAGGTCTGCTTAATGATCCCGGCAGGATCGATGAATCTCTGCTGAATGACTGCCTGGATACAGCCGGGATCCCTGATCCGGATCTTTTGATCCGCACCTGCGGAGAGCAGAGGATCTCCAATTTCCTGCTCTGGCAGCTTGCCTATTCCGAGATGTATTTTACAGATAAATCCTGGCCGGAATTTGACCGCGAGGAATTGTTAAAAGCCATCGACGCCTTCAATCACCGGGAGAGAAGATACGGGGGATTGATTCATTAAAGACTCTGACAGTATAATCGGCTCTTCGAAAGGAATTACATGAAAAAACGAATAATCAGTGGTGTTGTCCTCGCTGTGTTGATCATCGGTCTTGGATTTACAGGCTCATATCCTCTGTGGATGATGTGCCTGCTCTGCAGTGTGATCGGATATATGGAACTGACAGCCGTGCTGTGCAGGTCCGCTTCCTCCAAAAAGAAAGGTATACCGCCGCGCTGGAATGCCAGACCGGACCTGATCGCCATGCCGGGGCTGATCCTGACAGTGGTTTATTTCGCGGGTCTGATGTATATCGAGTGGAGATACGGACTCGTAAACAGGGAAGGGATGATCATGATGTCCGATTTCTGGACGTCAATGCTCCTGGCCCTGGATTTTCTGCTCACCATGGTGGTCTATGTTTATACATTTCCCCGCAGGAGATCCGTGCAGGCGGCCGGTGCGGTCATGTCCTTTTTTTACATGCCCGTCATGATGGCATTTATCTGCAGGACCAGAAATCTTTCCCACGGGCTTTTTCTCTATCTGCTGATCTATATCTGTGCTTCGGTAAGCGATGTCTGTGCCCTTGCAGTGGGTATGGCGATCGGACGCCATAAGCTGGCACCTGTCTTAAGCCCCAAAAAGACCATCGAAGGAGCCATCGGAGGAATCGCCGGAAGTGCTCTTGTCAGCTGCCTTCTTGCCCTGGTCGTACAGTATTTTGAAAAAGGAACACATGTCCTGCCCCTGTTTCTGATCATCGGGATCTGCGGCAGTATCATCGGACAGACGGGTGATCTGGCGGCATCCGCCATCAAACGAAACAACGGCATCAAGGATTATGGAAGCCTGATCCCCGGACACGGCGGCATTATGGACCGTTTTGACAGTATTGTTTTTACTGCTCCGGTGATTTATTATCTCTCATTCTTTTTGAGCAGCCGCCTGTGATCTGAAGTTACAGGTCAGTCACGGTCATGGACGGATGAATAATGAACCATGATATATGAGCCGGTCTCTGAATGTCCGGCAAAGGCGTTTTTTATGATTATCAGTATTCTTATATTCCTGATCATATTCAGTGTGATCGTCATCTCCCACGAATTCGGCCACTATGCGATCGCGCGCCGGAACGGGATCAGGGTCATTGAATTTGACATCGGTATGGGCCCTGTCCTCTACCGCAAAAAGGGAGAGGAGACGGACCTGTGTATCCGCCTGCTCCCGATCGGCGGAGCCTGTATCTTTGACGGAATGGGCGGCCTTGATGAGGAAGAGGACCCGAAAGAACTGGACGAGCACGCTTTTCCCAATGCTCCGGTCGGCGCCAGGATCGCCACTGTTGCGGCAGGACCCATTGCCAATTTTATCCTGGGCTTTATTTTTTCTCTGATCCTGGTTTCCTTTGTGGGGACGGACCTTCCTGTCATACAGGAAGTGATCCCGGATTCCGCTGCCATGGAAGCCGGTCTGGAGAAGGGGGACCTGATCAAAAAGATCAACGGAGAGTCGATCCATATTTACAGGGAAGTGACCCTGGCATCCATGATGAACTACGGAGAACCGCTTTCGATCGTGATAGAGCGGGACGGAGAGAAGAAGACCGTCAATCTGATCCCGCGTTATGACGAGAAAGACAACCGGTATTATATCGGGATCCGTGGATCCGGCCAGTATCTCAAGTGCAATCCTTTCCAGGTTTTCCAGTATGGCTTTTATGAGACGGAGTACTGGCTCAAAGCGACCTATAAGTCCCTCGGACTGATCTTCCGCGGCCATTTTTCCAAAGATGATGTCGCGGGTCCTGTGGGCGTGGTGAAAGTCGTGGATGATACCTACGAGGAGACAGCTCCCTACGGTCCCGCCGCAGTGATCCTGACTTTTCTGAGTCTGGCCACACTGCTTACAGTCAACCTGGGCGTGGTCAATCTGCTGCCGCTTCCTGCCCTGGACGGCGGACGCCTCCTTTTCCTTTTCCTGGAAGCAGTCCGCGGCAAACCCATACCACCCGAAAAAGAGGGGATGGTCCATCTGGCCGGCTTTGCCGTACTCATGTTTGTGATGATCCTGGTCCTCTTTAATGATATTTCCAAATTCTTTTCATAAAACCGGCCGGATTGCGCGGCGGCTGCATTTTTGCGGCCGGGCCCCGTACAATCCGGCTTTGCGTATCAGTTTTGTTTGTCTTTCATGAAAAAACGGGAATAATGGAACAGCACAATGTTCCGGAATGGAGTGAAAAATGACATATCGTGACCACACAAAGACGATCCGGATCGGAGACAGAGTGATCGGCGGCGGAAACCCGATCCTCATCCAGTCCATGACGAATACACCCACGGAGGATGTGGAGGCAACGACTGCCCAGATCCTGCGTCTCGAGGAAGCAGGGTGCGAGATCATCCGCTGCACTTGTCCCACAGAAGAGGCTGCTCTGGCAATCGGACAGATCAAAAAGAGGATCCATATTCCGCTGGTGGCGGATATTCACTTTGATTACAGGATGGCTGTCCGCGCCATGGAAAACGGCGCTGATAAGATCCGCATCAACCCCGGCAATATCGGCGGCCGCGACAAGATCGAAGCCGTTGTCAAAGTGGCAAAAGAACGCGGTGTACCGATCCGTGTCGGTGTCAACAGCGGTTCTCTGGAAAAGGAGCTGGTCGCAAAATACGGCGGTGTGACTGCAGAGGGGCTTGTGGAGAGTGCTCTGGACAAGGTTCGTATGATCGAGGAATGTGATTACGACCAGATGGTCATCAGCATTAAATCCTCGGATGTCCTCACCTGCGCCCGGGCCCATGAGCTTCTTGCGGAAAGGTCTGATTATCCGCTTCACGTAGGCATTACCGAAGCGGGCACCCTGTACAGCGGAAATATCAAGTCCGCAGCGGGGCTGGGCATCATCCTCTACCAGGGGATCGGTGACACCATCCGCGTGTCTCTGACAGGAGACCCGGTGGAAGAGATCAAGTCTGCCAGGATGATCCTCCGGACCCTTGGTCTTCGCAAGGGCGGCATCGACGTCGTCTCATGTCCTACCTGCGGCAGGACCAGGATCGATCTGGTCGGCCTGGCAAACAAGGTGGAGACCATGGTGCAGGGCTACGACCTCAATATTAAAGTCGCCGTCATGGGATGTGCGGTCAACGGCCCCGGTGAGGCCAAGGAAGCAGATATCGGGATCGCGGGCGGAAACGGAGAAGGACTTCTCATCAAGCACGGACAGATCGTGCGCAAGATGAAGGAGGAAGAACTCCTCGATGCACTTAAATACGAACTGGACCATTGGAAATAAATCGCAAAAAGCAGCGCGTAGTTTTCGTCATATTTGTTTGTGAACAGAAGGGCATGGGGGGCATGTATGTCCAAACTTTTTTTTGACGTTTTTCCAAAATTGAAAGTCCGAAAGGATCTTCAGGAATATTTTCAGGACACACAGGTTGAAAGGCTGGCCGCCAATCGTGAGCGTACCAGGCTGAAGGTCTGCCTGCGCTCTGATCACCTGATCCACAAGGATCGGGTTTTTCGCATGCAGAGAGCCATGGAAGAACAGCTCTTCGGAGAGCGCCGGGTCGAGGTCTATGTGGAGGAACACTATAATCTCTCCGCCCAATATACGCCAAAGTCCCTGATGGAAGCCTACAGCGACTCCATCAGCTGTGAGATCGCCTCATATTCACCGGTCATGGGCGTCTTTTTCCGGGATGCCAAGATCACCTATGAGGATGACGGCAGAATCGATGTCTGTATGCGTGAGACCTGTATCAGCCGCCAACTGCAGGAGCGCCTGGAGGAATCCCTGAACCGCATTTTCAGGGACCGGTGCGGCGTGCCTGCAACTTTCACTGTGACCTTAAAGCCCATGGAAAAAACAGAAGCCCTTGTCGACGACAATAATCATTCGTCCGACAGTTTCTACAGTGGATCCGGAAAGGAAACTGCCTATGCGGCGGAGACGGACGGAGCCCTGAACTATGGGACAGTCAGCGGAGAAGCCGAAAAAGCTTCCGACAGCAAAAACGCCGAAATAGCGGAAAAAGCTTCCGTCAGCAACAGTTCTTCCGATCCGGGTGTACAGCAGGCTGCAGCTGGCGCTCCTTTGGCCAAAGGCCAGAGCCGCGGCATGGGAAAATACGGCCGCGGGAACGGCCGGTCCGGCAGAAACGGCCGCGGAAAGGGAGAGCGGGAGTATTCCCTCAAACGATCTTCTCATCCGGATGTTATTTTCGGCCGGGAGGTGGTCGCAGACGCGATCCGTATCGCCGATGTTATCGGTGAGATCGGCGAGGTTGTGGTCCGCGGACAGATTCTGGCCAATGACCGGCGTGATATCCGGCATGAAAAGACCATCATCAAGTTTTCCCTGACTGACTTTACCGATTCCATCTACTGTAAGATTTTCGTGCCTACGGATAAGGCGGATGAACTCTTAAAAGACCTTGGCAAAGGCACTTTCGTGAAGGTGCGCGGCGCGGCCGTCATGGATACTTTTGACAAGGAAGTTATCATTTCCTCCATCCAGGGCGTCATGAAGATCCCGTCCTTTAAGACGACGAGAGTGGACGACGCCCCGGTAAAACGCATTGAGCTGCACTGCCATACCAAGATGAGTGATATGGACGGTGTCTCTGAGTGTAAGGACCTGGGGCATGCCGGCCATTGCCATCACGGATCACGGCAATATTCAGGCTTTCCCGGACGCCGGACATGTGCGGGAAGACCTCCTCAAATCCGCCAACAAAAAACGCAAGGAAAACGGAGAGCCGCCCATCGACAGCCAGGACTTTTTCAAAGTCCTCTATGGCGTTGAATGCTATCTGGTCGATGACCTGGCAAAGAGCATAGTGCCCGTTCCCGAAGAGGAT
>ONXK01000037.1 GCA_900321785.1 uncultured Lachnospiraceae bacterium
GGCAGTTTCGTTCAGAATCCTGTGATTATCCGGCTCAGAGGCGGGATATGATGACACCTGCGATGATGATCGCGACGCCCAGAACCTTTCGCGCGGATATTTTTTCCTTGAGGATCAGTGCGCCCATGACGAAAACCCAGACAAAGCTGGTGGAGGTAATGCAGGGCATGACAGACAGCGGTACCCAGCGGAGCGCGATCTGATTGATGGCGAGTGTGAGAAACAGAAGACCGTAGGAGACGATGACGCGGATGTTCAGAAATTTGCTGAAAAATCCTTTTTCGCCGGTCGTATTCGCCTGGGTCTTGAGCAGGATCTGACTCAGAGCGGTGATAAAAGCGCCGACTATAGCGGCGGCATAGCAAATCTGCGGAGTGAGAATATTGGACATTCGGATGATACCTCCTGACTTATTGTGCCGGAGAAGATTCTTTCGGGTCTGCTTTTTTGCCGTGTTCGTCGGAGACGCTGATCACCATGCCCAGGGAGATCACGGCGATGCCGATGATCTGTTTGAGGGTGATAATTTCATGGAAGATCAAAGTGGACCATACGAACAGCAGGATATAGCTGAAGCCCCGCCGCAGATAGGCGGTTGTAAGAGGAATGCGCTCCAGAAGAGGAATGCGCTCCAGAATGAGCTGCCAGCAGACTGCGTAAATGCCCAGAATGACAACGGCCAGACCGAACCAGAAAAAGTAACCGATGGAAAAAGTCTCATAGTTCTGAGAGCCGATTTTGAGGCAGGGAGAGGTCAGGCTTTCCATAAAAACTGCAAAGGCGGCGAGCAGGAAAACATTGCGCCGCTTATCAAGTAGATGGTTGAGCAAGGATGTTACCTCCAGAAAAACTCCAGAAAAAATCATTCCCAGATCGGTGCAAGGACAGCTCCGTCAGGGGCCTGGATCTCGATCTTGAGCATGGACCGGACCTGTGCCATATGCTCCATGAGTTCCTCACGGGTGTCCCCGGAGACGATGAGAGCCAGACGTGAGGTCTTGTCGGTTGCGCCTTCCCTGTTTTCGATGCCGACGTGCAGTTTTCCCAGCTGGTTGCGGTGTACGAAAGGGAGGGAAGTTACATCTTCTATTCCATCAGCGCGGACCACGTGTCCGACAGGAAGATAGAAGGCCATATATCCGCAGAAACACTGCTGCGGCAGGATTTTCGGCATTTCGGTGAGCCGGCCAAGAGCAATGTCGATCAGGAACTGCTCGGTGTGAAGTCCGCTGGACAGGCTGATGAGATCGGAGGAGATGAACACACCGCCGCCCCTGGCAGCTGTCTCGATCAGGTATACTTCATCGCCCTCCATGATGTATTCGCTGTGGGTGATTCCCTGTGAGAGACCGAAGCCCGTAATGATCTTTTTGTCCAGAGCAAGTACTTTGCTGCGAAGAGCAGGGTCTGCTGTTGTCGGGAAAATCCGGCTTTTTGCGGCAAAGGCATCGGGGATATTGAAGTAACTGGTATCGCCGATACACAGGGTATGATATTCATGATTGAAAACGAGAGACTCCACGACAAATTCCCGGCCGGTTGCGAAGTGCTCGACAATGACTTTTTTATTACTTGACCAGCGGGCCGCCTCAGGATATTTGTCCCGGAGTTCCTCTTCACCGGCACAGACCTGAACACCGCGGCTTCCCTGGGTATCCAGAGGTTTGATGATGACCCGGACAGGTGCTGCGCTTTCGCCGGCAGCACCGCAGAGTTCCTGGTAGAAGGCACATGCATCCTCGACGGAGGAGACAGTCCTGTTTGCGAGCTGGGGTATGCCGAGTTCGGCCAGGCGCGTCCGCATGCGGCTCTTGTCGGTAAAAAGAATTCCCGTCTCGCAGCCGATCCCGGGAAGTCCCATATTTTCGGCCACATAGGCGACACTGCGGACGGCAATATCTGTCTGGTCGGTGATGACGCCGTCGATTTTGTGTGCGCGGGCAAAGGCGAGAATTGCCTCTTCGTCGCGTACATCAACGATCAGGCGGTCGGAAATATAGGGCTCGAAGGCGGCGGAAATGACAGGCGCGGCCAGAAGGACCTCGCAGCTTTTTGCCGCCTGCTCAACGAGGGGAAGCTGAAAGTCCCCGGCTCCGATGATGAGAAGCTTTTTCCTGGGAAGGGACTTTGCAGGTGATGCATTTGGTGAAACGGAAACAGACATGGATCTACTCCTATTTTGAATCTGCGTCCGGAAGATTATATTTTTCCCGGATAACAAACTGTGGTGAGTTGTTCAGTGATATGTAAATACGGCCTATGTATTCTCCGATCAGACCCAGCATAAACATGATCATTCCTGTGGAAAAGAGGAGAATGGCCATCGTGGAACTGTACCCCAGCGGAATCGCCGGATTCAGGAGCTTGCGGATGACTGTCCGCAGGCCCATCAGGACGCCGAGGATGGCCCAGAGGACACCGATTCCGGTGGCAAGGCGCAGGGGCTTTACGGAAAAGGCCGTGAAGCTGTTCATCCAGAGGGCAAAGGACTTTTTGAAACTGTAATGTCCGACACCGATGGTGCGTACCCGCTCCTCCATGTCTACGTTGATGACACGGCGTGTTGCGCGCAGCATCAGACCGGAGAGATAGGGATAGGGGTTTGTATACTTGATGACTTCATCCTTGACAAATTTTTTCATCACGGAGAAGTTGGAAAATTTCAGATTCGGGTCCTTGCCCAGAAGCCAGGTCGCCACGCGGTCATTGACGGCAGAGCCGAAATTTTTGAAGCCGGACTGCGTCTTCTTGCGGTAACGGGCGATCGAGACATCATAATCTCCGTTTACCAGCGGATCGAGCAGATCCCAGAGACGGTCGGCAGGGCACTGCTGGTCGTCGTCAATGAATACAATGTAGTCGCCGGCGGCGTAGTGGCAGCCGCACATGAGCGCGTTGTGACGCCCGCCGTTTTTGGCAAGGTCGATGACAGCAACTTTGGGGTCCTTTGCCGCGATCTCGCGGAGAACGCCGATCACGTTGTCAGGAGAACAGTCGTTGACAGCGACAATCTGGTAATCAAAGTCGGGCTTTTGCGCAACGACTTCCCGGATCTCATCGATGACGAGACCCACGGAACCTTCGCTGGCATAGCAAGGAATGATAAAGCTGATGAGTTTCTTTTTTTCTGCAGAAGGCATAGGAGTCCCCTCGGATGAAAAATACGCCGTGTATCATGTTCAGGACACTTTTCGAGGTCTCCCGAACGCTCGTGCAGACACGGCGCTTTGTCGGATTATCTTTCTTGCGGCCAAAGGCCGGCGCCCGGAAACAGGCGTGAATAAAAGCTGGTCCAAGCCTCATGAGCGTTCGTGCAGACACGGCGCTCCCGCGGCTTTTCGTCATTCTTTATTCAGGTATTCCAGAGCCGTGCGGATGACGTAGTCCTGGTCTTCGGCTGTCAGTCCGTAGTAGAGCGGCAGGCGGACCAGGCGGTCTCCCTCGCTGGTTGTATAGCGGTCTTCTCCATGGAAGCGGCCGAATTTCAGGCCTGCAGGCGCGCTGTGCAGCGGGATATAGTGGAAGACAGTGACAATGCCCTTGTCTTTCATGTAACGAATGAAATCAGTGCGGTCGTCCAGTCCGCGCAGCTTGATGTAATACATGTGCGCATTGTGGACACAGCCTTCAGGTATGGTAGGGACTTCAATGCGGCCGGATGCAGCAAGCGGCGCAAAAGCCCGGGAGTAGGTGTTCCAGGCGGCCAGACGATTGTCGTTGATGCGGTCTGCCTCCTGAAGCTGGGCCCAGAGATAGGCGGCGTTCATGTCGCTGGGAAGGTAGCTGCTGCCATAGTCCACCCAGGTGTACTTGTCCACCTGTCCGCGGAAAAAGCGGGCGCGGTTGGTACCCTTTTCGCGGAGGATCTCGGCGGCATCGTTGTACCTGGGATCGCGGATCAGCAGTGCGCCGCCCTCGCCCATAGAGTAGTTTTTGGTCTCATGGAAAGAGTAGCATCCGAAATTGCCGATTGTGCCCAGGGCACGGCCTTTGTATGTGGACATGACACCCTGCGCGGCGTCTTCGATCACCTTGAGATTATGCCGGGCGGCGATATCCATGATGGTGTCCATTTCACATGCGACGCCGGCATAGTGAACCGCCATGATCGCGCGGGTCTTTTCTGTGATGGCGGCTTCAATCTTTGTCTCATCAATGTTCATGGTATCCGGTCGGATGTCAACGAACACAGGCGTTGCGCCGGTCAGGACAATGGCGGTGGCTGTGCTGGAGAAGGTAAAGCTGGGAACGATGACTTCATCCCCTTTCCCGAGTCCGCACAGAAGTGTTGCCATTTCAAGGGCTGTGGTCCCGCTGGTCGTCAGCAGCACCTTCTGCGCACCGAAGCGCTCTTCCAGAAAGGCATGGCATTTTTTGGTAAACTGTCCGTCACCGCAGATCTTGTGCGCGTCGATGGCCTGCTTTACATATTCGAGCTCTGTCCCGATGAAGGGAGGAACGTTAAAAGGAATCATAAGTCTGTTCATGACCTCCTGTTCAAAACATATATGACGAAAAATGACGCATTGCTCCGCGCCGGGCGCGGCAAAAGCATATGAATAACAATAATCCAAAACCTGAAGATCCGGAATGGCATAGTTCAGGCTTTTACAGTATAACACGAGTTTGACATGAAAGAAACAACTCTGTTGTTAAGGAGCATCTCATAAAAATATAGTTCTATACAGGTAAATGGATTGGGGTTGTGGTATACTTAAACATAGATTGTTTTTTATCTAAGCGGGACGCCTGTCTGCGCATCGAAAAAATGCATCCATGTGCGGCTTTGCCCTGCAGATATGATGCAGACAGGCACACGAAAAAATACAGAGCGCACGCGTCCCGGACTGCCGCAGCCGGCGGATGAAAGGAGATGAGGTCAAGCATTGGCAAAAAAGGATAATCTCATATTGATTGGAATGCCGGCATCGGGAAAGAGCACAGTCGGTGTTATTCTGGCAAAGGTCATCGGGTACGATTTTATCGACTCGGACATCCTGATCCAGAGAGAAGAAGGTATGCGCCTGGCTGAAATTATCGAAGAAAAGGGAATTGACGGTTTTATAGAAGTGGAAAACAGGGTAAATGCCTCATTGCAGGCATCGAGGAGTGTCATCGCCACCGGCGGAAGCGCCGTATACGGAGAAGAGGCGATGATGCACCTGCGGGAGATCGGCGCGATCATATATCTGCAGGTTGATTTTGATGTAATACAGAGACGGCTGCGCAATATCCGTCAGCGCGGAGTTGTTCTCCGCAAGGGACAGACGCTTCGCGACTTGTACGATGAGCGTTGTAAACTGTACGAAAAATATGCAGATCTGATTGTTCGGGAAGGAAGCGGAGAGATCGAGGAAGTGGTAGCAAGGATTATCCGCACCGTACGGGCAGGATCCATGTAAACAATACTTGGGAGGTCTAAGCTGAGGCATGAAAAGAGAGAAAATTAAAAAAAGTGAACGTCCCGGCTGTGTGGTTGGAATCGGCTCGTCAGCAGGCGGACTCGAGGCATTACAGCAGTTTTTGACATTTCTTCCTGCCGATACAGGCATGGCTTTTGTTGTGATTCAGCATCTTTCTCCGGACCACCGCAGTCTTCTGGCGGATATCCTGGGCAAATATACCTCTATGCCGGTATTGGAAGTCCAGGACGGTATGCATGTCCGCAAAAATACAGTCTACATGCTGCCGCCTAAATACAATATGGAAATCGAGGAAGATGTTCTTCATCTTTACGAATATAACCACCAGCATATCAATCATCCGATTGATGTCTTTTTCCGGTCGCTGGCCAAGTCCTACGAGAACCGTGCGGTCGCGATGATCCTTTCGGGAACCGGTTCTGACGGTACCAACGGGATCCGGTCCATCAAGGAGCGGAACGGAATGATCATTGCCCAGTCGCCCGAGAGCGCCAAGTTTGACGGTATGCCCCGCAGTGCGATCGCGACCGGCTTTGTGGATCTGATCCTGAATCCTGACAGTATCGCCCGTGAAATGGCACATATTTCCCGCTCCATGGCGGATGCCGGGCAGAAGCTTCAGCTGTCGGACGGCGACCTCCTGTCACAGGTCTTTACGATTCTGAAAAATGTCACGAATGTCAACTATTCTTATTATAAGAAGACAACAGTGCTGCGGCGCATCGAGCGCAGAATCGTTGTCACGCATAACCGCAACCTCCGCGAATATGTCAATTACATGTCCAACAATCCGGAGGAGGCACGCCTTTTGGCCAAAGAGGTTCTGATCGGAGTCACCAGTTTTTTCCGGGATCAGGACTATTTTGACATTCTCAAAGAACGTGTCATCAAAGACCTTCTGCGCAATGCCCGTCCCTCGGACCAGATCCGTGTCTGGGTGGCCGGCTGTTCCACAGGTGAGGAGGCCTACTCCATCGCGATCCTGTTTGCGGAAGCCATGGAGGAAATGGGGCTTCGCCGCAACATTAAAATCTTCGCCACAGATCTGGATGCGGACTCCATTGCGGTTGCCGGACGGGGCGTCTACGGGGACAGTATACAGGAGGATGTTTCGATCACCCGCCTGTCCCGGTTTTTTACCAAAAAGGGAAACAGATATACGGTCAATCATGATATACGGAAGATGATCGTATTTGCCCAGCACAATGTTTTCCAGGATCCGCCCTTCGGCCGGCTCGATCTGGTCAGCTGCAGAAACCTGCTGATCTATTTCCAGAATATACTGCAGAGAAATCTGTTCGCCATCTTCCATATGGCGCTCAATGACGGTGGATACCTGTTTCTGGGAAGGTCGGAATCGGTCATCGATTACGACGATGTCTTTCGTGTACTCTGCCCCAATGAGAAAATCTTCGTGCACAACAGCTCGGGACGCACACCATCCCACGAGCACATCACCTATTCTCTGCAGGGGATCGAGAGCCAGCTGATGCCGCAGCATTTTAAGGGGGACAACTACGACGGAGATTCTCACTTCCCTGCGGGAGAAATGGACACGCGCGCGCTGGAGCTGCTGATGCCTGCCTGCGTGCTCGTCAATGAAAAAAATGAGCTCTGCCATTCCTACGGAAAGTGCGGAGATTTTATCACCATACCGGTCGGCAATGCGACACTGGATATATTCTCTCTGATCCGGGATGACCTGCGGATTGCTGTTTCCAAGGGGCTGAAGGAAGCGCGCGAGAAACGCGTGCGCATCGCATACGACAAGATCCCGGTCCAGATCGGGAAGACTCCGGAATACATTACCCTTGTCGCACAGCCCATCAGCGACAAAATGGGGACGCAGACCGGCGTGACTGCCATTGCCTTTCTGCGCTCGTCACAGGAGCCGGCAGACCGCGTCGATAGCGAACACTATAATATCGAGACGGCGGCTGCGCAGCGTATCGCGGATCTGGAAAAAGAGCTCCATGTGACCCAGGAAAATCTGAGTCATACGGTCACAGAACTCGAATCCGTCAATGCGGAGCTGCAGGCAGCCAATGAGGAGCTGCTGACGGCAAATGAAGAGCTGCAGAGTTCAAACGAAGAACTGCAGTCCGTCAACGAAGAACTCTATACAGTAAACTCCGAATACCAGTCCAAGGTCGGGGAGCTGGCATCTGTCAATGATGACATGGCAAACTTCCTTGCAACTACCCTTGTCGGTATCGTCATGGTCGACCGCAAGCTTAATGTCCGCAAGTTTACAGAGTATATTGCGGATGAGTTCAGCGTGGCGGAACACGATGTCGGACGCTCCTTCCGCTACATCGCCTATCACTTTGCGACAGTGGATCTGATCGCCCTCTGCCATCAGGTCCTGCAGACTATGCAGCCGGTTGAACTTGCCTGCGCGTCCGTAGCCGGAAAGACCTACCTGGTGCGCATAGCGCCTTACCGGACACACGAGAAGAAGCTCATGGATACAGGAATGACCGAAGAGGAAGGCGCGGATTTCCGTCCGGCGGGCGGCGCCGGAGGCGGTGCGGCAGGTGTCGACGGATCTTCCCCCGCAGGTATGGGAACCGCTGTGCAGGAAACCGAGTATCCGGAAAGAGAACCGGCAAGGCGGAAAGGATATGTCAGCGGACTTGTCCTTACCTTTATCGATACAACCAAACAGATCGGAGACAAGGAACAGATTGAGGAGATGGCCAAAGCGCTTCGCGTCGCTGTCAAATCCGGGCAGGAGAAGGAAGCATTTCTTTCCCATATGAGCCATGATATGAGGACCCCCCTGACGGCGATCAAGGGTCTGGCGCAGCTTTCCCTCCGCAATAAAGATCTGCCGGATAACATTCGTGACAATCTGGAAAAAATGCTCTCCTCGACCCACTATCTGACAAGTCTGATCGATGAGGTCCTCGAGACCAGCCGCATCAATGCAGGAAAGGTGGTCAGTGTGTGTACAGCTGTCCATGAGCGGGAGGTACTCGAAGAAGCTGTGGCGATCATTGCCCAGAAGGCAAGCGCGTCGGGACAGGTGCTGAAGACAAGAATTGAAGGCTGCGAGAACCGCATGGTCATGATGGATGCGGAGCATGTGACCCGCATCATCGTGAATCTCCTCAGTAATGCGGTCAAGTTTACACGGCCGGGAGGCAGAATTTCGTTCGAGGCAAGTGTTGTCTATGCGGACGGGCATGCAAGTCATACCTATACGATCAGCGATACCGGACGCGGGATCAGCGAATCCTTCCAGCAGAGAATGTTCATGCCTTTTGAACAGGAAATTGGCAGTGAAGGCACGATGAATGACGGCACCGGCCTGGGTTTGTATATCTGCAGGACTCTGATCGACCTTCTGGGCGGAACCATTACCTGTCACAGCAAACTCGGCAGCGGTACAACCTTTATCGTGTCACTGGAGTATGATCTTGCCTCTCCTGATCAGATCCGTACACAGAATCGCCGCAACTCAACAATCGAAGGACGGCTTCTGTACGGCAAGAATATTCTGGTTGCAGAGGACAACACACTCAACGCAGAGGTCATTATCAAGATCCTGGAGACACTCGGCGTACATGCGGAGCTTGCCAGAGACGGTGAAGAAGCTCTGGAAATCTACGAGAACAGCGGCCCCTATCACTTCCAGGCAATCCTGATGGATGTCATGATGCCGATCATGGACGGGCTGGAAACAGCGAAAGCAATACGTGCCTGCTCGCTGCAGGATGCGGCCACGATTCCGATCATTGCGCTGACAGCAGATATAGATCCTTCCAATGAAGCCAGATGCTTTGAAGCCGGAATGGACGCCTGCCTCAGCAAACCGATCGACACTGCCCAGCTCTTCTCGACCCTCTCCGGAGAGATACAAAGAGTCCAGGAAGAGGCAGCGGAAGCCCCGGAATCCTGATGAAGGCGGTTAGAAGTAGATAATTATCATGCATTTTTTACAAATATTTTATGTGATTATAGTTTATTTGTGCTATCATCCTTAGAACAGGCGAACTTGCCTGACTTTTGTAAAAAAGGAGGAATCATTAAGAATGAAGGAAGTAAAACCTCCCCAGAGGTCTATGTTGTATTATGGTCTGGTTGTTATTCTGACAATGATGATCATCAATGCCTTTATTATGCCGTCGATTCAGAGGGCATCCATTGAGGAAGTCGGCTATGAGACTTTTATTGAGATGACGGAGAACAAGCAGATTGAATCCGTTGAGCTCAGATCCGGCGATATCCTGTTCAAGGATAAGGATGGCAAGGTATACTGCACCGGGTATGTAACAGATGACGGTCTCACGGAACGTCTCTACAAAGCCGGGGCGTCATTCCGCAGTGATATCGTGCAGGAGACATCGCCCATGGCGGCTTTCCTGCTCAGCTGGGTGCTGCCGATCGCGATTTTCGGCGGACTTGGCTATTATTTGAACAAGAAGATGATCGAGCGGGCAAACGGCGGCGCCTCTTCGATGATGTTCGGTATGGGTAAGAGCAATGCCAAGGTCTATGTAAAATCCTCGGAGGGTATTCGTTTTACCGATGTCGCCGGGGAAGAGGAGGCCAAAGAAAACCTGATGGAGATCGTGGAATACCTGCACGATCCCGGCAAATACAAAGAGATCGGCGCCACAATGCCCAAGGGCATTCTGCTCGTCGGCCCTCCCGGTACCGGTAAGACCATGCTGGCCAAGGCGGTTGCGGGAGAGTCCAATGTACCTTTCTTCTCCATGTCCGGTTCGGAATTTGTTGAGATGTTTGTCGGCATGGGCGCTTCCAAGGTCCGTGACCTTTTCAGTCAGGCCAAGGAAAAAGCACCCTGCATTGTCTTCATCGATGAGATCGATGCCATCGGCAAAAAGCGTGACGGAAGCGCGCTGGGCGGCAACGATGAGCGCGAACAGACTCTGAACCAGCTGCTGACCGAGATGGACGGTTTTGAAGAAAACCTGGGAGTCGTCATTCTGGCGGCGACAAACCGTCCCGAAGCCCTCGATCCGGCGCTCACGAGGCCAGGGCGTTTCGACCGCCGCGTGCCGGTAGAACTTCCCGATCTGCAGGGCCGCATCGATATACTCAAGGTCCACGCAAAGAAGATCAAGGTCGGCGGTGACGTTGACTTCAGCAAGATCGCCCGCATGGCGGCAGGCGCCTCCGGCGCCGAGCTTGCCAATATCGTCAATGAGGCGGCGCTGCGTGCTGTCCGCGACGGCCGCAAGTTTGCCAACCAGGCGGATATGGAGGAGAGCATAGAGGTCGTCATTGCCGGTTATCAGAAAAAGAACGCGATCCTCACAGACAAGGAAAAACTCATTGTTTCCTACCACGAAGTCGGTCACGCCCTTGTGGCTGCCATGCAGACCAACAGCGCACCGGTGCAGAAGATCACGATCATCCCCCGCACATCCGGCGCTCTCGGCTATACCATGCAGGTGGAAGAGGAAGGCAACCACTACCTGATGAGCAAGGAGGAGATCGAAAACAAGATCGCCACACTCACCGGCGGCCGCGCCGCGGAGGAAGTGGAATTCGGATCTGTCACGACAGGCGCCTCCAATGATATCGAACAGGCGACAAAGCTGGCTCGCGCCATGATCACCCGCTACGGAATGAGTGATGAATTTGATATGGTTGCCATGGAGACTGTCACAAACCAGTATCTTGGCGGAGACACATCCCTTGCCTGCTCAGCACAGACACAGGCCATGATTGACCGGAAAGTTGTCGAGCTTGTGCGTGCACAGCATGAAAAAGCGCTGAAGATTCTGCGCGATAACAAACGCAAACTTGACGAGATTGCAGAATACCTGTATTTTAAAGAGACGATCACCGGTGAAGAGTTTATGGCGATTCTGAACAGGAAGCC